>NZ_JBLTIM010000009.1:28297-28531 GCF_055362665.1 Lactobacillus fornicalis | reverse complement strand
AGATAAGAGTGGCTTAGAAAAAGCAGTAAATGAACAATCAACAGTAGAATCAACAGATCCATACAAGAACGCAAGTGATGACAAGAAACAAGCATATGATGATGCGGTAAGTGCTGGTCAAAAGGTGTTGAACAATGATTCCGCTACTCAAAGCGAAGTGGATAGTGCTACAACTGCAATTAACAATGCAAAATCAGCCTTAGATGGTCAAGCCACAGATACTAGTTCAACAGG
>NZ_JBLTIM010000009.1:0-28283 GCF_055362665.1 Lactobacillus fornicalis | reverse complement strand
AAGCATATGATGATGCGGTAAGTGCTGGTCAAAAGGTGTTGAACAATGATTCCGCTACTCAAAGTGAAGTAGATAGCGCTACAACTGCAATTGACAACGCAAAAGCAGCACTAGATGGGCAAGCTACAGAAACAGATACTAGTTCAACAGGAGCAAGTGATACTACAAGTTCGACTCCAGGTACAACTACTGAAAGTTCTGTAGATAAAAGTGCTTTGGAAACAGCAGTGAATGAACAAAGCGATGTTCAAAAGACCTCAGCCTACTACAACGCAAGTGATGACAAGAAACAAGCGTATGATGATGCAGTAGCTGCTGGTCAAACAGTGTTGAACAATGACTCCGCAACCCAAAGTGAAGTAGATAGTGCTACAAGTGCAATTGACAATGCAAAAGCAGCATTAGATGGTCAAAGTTCATCAGATAAACCAGCGACTCAATCAGAAACTGATGGTTCAACTGAATCTGTAGATAAAACAAATTTACAAAAAGATGTGGACAGGGCTCATGAAGTCCAAACTTCAACTAATCCTAATGAATATCTATATTATGCCAGTGCTTCAGATGAAGCTAGAAAAGCATATGGCGATGCTGTTGCAAAAGGTGAGCAAGTTTTGTCTGACACTAATGCAACACAAGAAGAAGTTGATGCAGCTGATAAAGCAATTAGAGATGCAGAACAGAGATTGATTGACTCAGCAGAAAAAGCGCAAAATAATGTAAATCTCCCAGAGCGTGTTAAAGTTGAAAAAATGGGTCAACCAACTTCTGATGAACTTTCACAAATCAAAAAGAATATTGAAGCAGCAAATCCAAATACAACTGTAACTGTATACAGTGATGGTAGTGCAACAATTAAGTTTAGTGACGGTTCAAGTGCAGAATTAACTAAAGAAGATACTACTATTCAAACTGATGCAATCGAAAATAATGGTGATAGATCAAGTTCAGAAAATACCGGAAATAGTAATTTTGAAAATTCTGACAGTTCAATAGATAAGAGTTCACTTGAAGCAGCAGTGAATGAAAAATCTTCAGTAGAGTCAACAGATGCATATAAGAATGCAAGTGATGACAAGAAGCAAGCATATGATGATGCGGTAAGTGCTGGTCAAAAGGTGCTAAATGATAACTCCGCTACCCAAAATGAGGTTGATCAAGCACTACAGACTATTAAGAATGCCAAAGCAGCTCTTGATGATAATACTGAGATTAATTCCAAAGCAACTGCTAATTCTAAATCTTCCTCGGTATCTTCAACTTCATCTAAAGAAAAAACACCAGCTTCTAATTCTAGTGAAAATAGAGTAGCAACTGATGCTAATAAATTGCCACAAACTGGTGCACAAGTTGGAGAAGTTAGTTTGATTGGTTTGATTCTTGCTTTGCTAGGTTTATTAGGCTTTAGAAGAAAAAAGAATAATGAAGAATAATTAACTTGTAAGCAACGATACTAATAGTATCGTTGTTTTTTTGTTTTAAGAGTGTATTATTTGTTTTAAAAGAAGATTTAGGTAGGGTAAGAATATGAGTCAAAAAGTTAGTATCCGGCCAATTCAAACTGATGAAATTGATCAATTAATAAAAATTAGTAAGCAATGCTTTCACCAGACTTTTGATCCTTGGAGAGCTTTAGAAGATGTTAATACTTATATTCAACGAGCTTATACAAGAGAAAAATTACTGTCAGAATTGAAAACTACTACTTCTAAAATGTTTTTTGCTTTTGTAGATAATCAAATAGTAGGGTATTTGAAAGTTAATTGGGATTCTTCTCAAACGGAAAATAATTGGCCTGAAGCTTTTGAAATACAGAGAATTTATGTTTTGAAGCAGTTCCAAGGATTACATGTAGGATCCGCCCTTATGCATAAAGCAATTTCGATGGCTAAAGAAGAGCATTTTCATCGTGTATGGTTAGGTGTTTGGGAACATAATGATAAGGCGCAAAAATTTTATCATTACTTTGGTTTTAAAATTGAAGATGAGCATACTTTTATGATGGGTGATACTGCACAGCGCGATTTAATGATGGTAAAAGATATTTAAATAAAAATGCACCTTATTGTTAAGAAGGTGCATTTTTTATCAATTATTTCTTCATCAAAATCCAGTAAAGTAAACTACAAATGGTCATATCTAAGAAAGTAATTCCAATGGTATTAGATAGTAATTGAATGTTTTTGCCAGTTAAGAAGATGATTATTCCTAATATGAAAACAATAATTGCTTTCCAATTAATTCCTGATTTATACCAATATGTTCCAAATGTTTTACCAAATTGAGGAATTTCATAATTTCTCTTTTTAATGAAATAATAGTCTGTACAAATAATTGCAATTGTAGGACCTAAGACCATTCCTACATAATCTAGAAAGCTCTCAAAAGTTTCTAAAAATGATCCTACAAACATTGGAATGAAAGTAACAAGTGTTGCTGCACTTACTACTATCCAAAGTGAATGTTTTAGTCTGATTTTTGGAAAGATATTTGAAAGTGCAGAGCCGGCTGCTAATAAATTAACCGCATTAGCAGTCATTGAAGTTAAGATAATAACTAATAGTGCAACAATTCCTAAGCCTAATTTGCTAGCAATTGTTGAAGGATCTGAGTTGTTGGCATTGTATACACCAGAAGTAATTGCAATGCTAATGGTTGAAATTAAACCAATTACTGCAAACCAGATTACGCCAGTTAGAGCTCCCCAAAAAGGTGCAATTGTTGAATTGCTTTTTTTCTTTGTAAAACGTGTAAAATCAGCGCCAGCTGTAACCCAAGCTAAATTAAAGGCAGCAACATAATCAATAGCACTTCCTAAGGCCATTTTGCTTGAATTAGGGACTTTCCAAGAGATAATTTGATTTAACGAAACGGCTTTGAAAACAGCAATCGATTCCCAAATTACAAAGATAAATACTAGTGCAACACCAATGCGTTCGATTAATTGAATGGATTTTGAACCACTAGCAACACTTAAAATATGTAAAATACTCATAACGATAATTCCGATTGTTAAACCTAAAGTCTCATTATGCATATTCAAAAGATCTTTTAATAGCAAGCTGACAGATTGTGCGGCAATAAAGGTGTTAACCGCTGTCCAACCGATAAATTGTGTAATATTTACTAATGAAGGAAGATAACTACCACGTTCACCAAAACTAGCTCTTGCTATTGTCATAGTTGATAAGCCGGTTTTGTATCCGATGTAACCCACTAAACTTAAAAAGATATATGATAGTGCAGAAGATAAAACAAGAATTTTAGTGGCTAGTGCAAATCCACAAGCTGCTAAAACGCCTCCGACAAACCAAGTTCCGTTATTTGCATTGGCTCCGACCCAAGTAGCAAACATATCCCAGCTGTTGGTAGTTCGATCTTTTTCTTTTATTTGAAATGATTCGTGATTCATAAAAGCTCCTTTTCCCAGAAAAAGTCGCTATAGATAAAAAGTTCTATAGCGACTTCATTTTTTTGTGTTGTATTACCCTTGATAATTAGGGGCTTGTTTTGTAATTTGAACGTCATGCGGATGTGATTCAACTAATCCTGCATTAGTAATGCGTACAAATTGAGCATTTTCAATTAAAGCAGCTAAATCAGGTGCCCCTACATAACCCATTCCGGCACGTAATCCACCAATTAATTGGAAAATAACGTCTTTAACATATCCCTTATATGCAACACAAGCTTCAACTCCTTCTGGAACTAACTTGTTTGCTTCATTTACGCCACCTTGGAAGTAGCGATCGCTTGATCCATGGGCTTGGCTCATTGCTCCTACAGATCCCATACCACGATACGCTTTAAACTTTTGACCTTGGTTTTCAAAGATTTGACCTGGTGTTTCATGTGTACCAGAAAACATTGAACCTAGCATTACAGCATTGCCACCAGCAGCTAATGCCTTAACAATATCACCTGAATATTTAATACCGCCATCGGCAATAATTGTTTTTCCATATTCGCGTGCTACGTTGGCAGCATCATAAATTGCAGTGATTTGAGGTACCCCAACCCCAGCTACTACACGAGTAGTACAGATTGAACCAGGGCCAATACCTACTTTTACTACATCTACTCCAGCATCATAAAGAGCGCGTGTACCAGCAGCAGTGGCAACATTTCCTGCAATCAAGTTAATGTTAGGGAATTTAGCACGGATTTCACTGATTTTACGTAAAACGCCGGCAGAATGACCATGGGCTGTATCGATAACAATTGCATTTGCACCAGCATCAATTAAGGCACTAGCGCGTTCAAATGTATCAGTAGTTACGCCAACAGCTGCAGCAACTAATAAGCGGTGTTCGTTGTCTACGGCAGCTTTTTCTGAAGTTACTTCAGTATTTTTTACAAGCTTTACTTCATTGGCCTGATTAGTAATCGTCATATTCTTGTGGATTACGCCCAAACCACCAGCTTGAGCCATTGCAATTGCCATTTCATGTTCAGTAACAGTATCCATTCCAGCACTAATAAATGGAAGATTAAGCTTTAAACTGCTGGTTAATTCGACCTTTAGGTCAACATCGTTGGGTAATACGTGACTTTCAGCCGGAATTAATAAAACATCATCAAAAGTAAGACCTTCTTTAACAAACTTGTTATTCCAATTTGACATGGATTTCCTCCTATAGCAGTTTTAAATTTTTTAATAAAAAAATATATTGTTTATACGATAACACAAACAATGCAAAAATCAAGTGGAAAAATAATTCGTTTTTAACTTGCATAAAAAATTAGATAGTGCTAATATCTTTTTCAATTAATCAAATTTTTCCGAATTATTTTTACATATGGAGGATATAATGGTCGATTTAACAAGAGATTTTTTAGAAAAAATGCCTAAAGCTGAGTTGCATGTTCATATTGAAGGAACATTAGAGCCAAAATTGAAACTAGAATTGGCTAAGAGAAATCACGTTGAATTGGCTCAAAAGACAATTGAAGAAGTTAAGGCAACTTTGCAATATGACAATTTAGCTGATTTCTTAGCAGTATATTATGAAGCTATGCAAGTCTTACAGACAGAACAAGACTTTTATGACTTGGCAATGGCTTATCTTAAAAAAGCTGCCAAAAATAACGTTCGTCATGTTGAGATATTCTTTGATCCTCAAGCTCACGAAAGTCGTGGCATTAGCTTTGAAACTGTTTTAAATGGACTTTATCAAGCAACAGTTGATGCCAGAGCCTTAAATGTAGATGCTCATTTAGTAATGTGCTTTTTACGTGATTATTCAAGAAATAACGCCCAAAAAACTCTTGAAAAAGCCTTGAAACATCAAGATAAGATATTAGGAATTGGGCTTGATTCTGATGAACACAATAATCCACCAATGAAGTTTTATTATCAATTTGCTAAGGCAAGTGAAGCAGGCTTTCATATAACTGCTCACGCTGATGTTGATCAAGTGGATTCAATTAATCATATTAAAGAATTGCTTGAAGTAATTAATGTTGAACGGATAGATCATGGAACTAATATTGTCGAAAATGAAGATTTAGTTTCTTTTGCTGCTAAGCAAAAGGTTGGCTTTACTAGCTGTCCACTTTCTAATGGCTTTTTAAGTCCTGACTTGAAAGGAAATGAAGTTAAGTATTTACTTGAACATGATGTGCGCGTTTGTTTAAACAGTGATGATCCAGCATATTTTGGTGGATACATTACAGATAATTTTGAAGCAGAAGTTAAAAAGTATAACTTGAGTGCTGATGAAGTAAAGGCTTTAGCTGCTAACTCATTTAAGATGAGCTGGATTAGTGAGGAGCAAAAGCAATTTTACTTAGAAGAACTTGATCGCTATTTTGAAGAAAATTAATTATATGTAATTTTGTGTAGAAAAAGGCCTCGAATTCTAATTCGAGGCCTTTTTTATTGAACTTATTTATTTAAATATTGCTCGTATTTTTTACGATCAAGTGCTTTTTCACTTTCACCAATAACCAAGCTTGCAAAGGTATTACCAACTACATTTACACTGGTTCTTCCCATATCAACGAAGCGATCAATTCCAGCAATGAAGGTTAAACCAGCAATTGGAACTCCGATTGTCGCTACACTAGCTAATAAAACAACAAATGATGCACCTGGAACACCAGCCATTCCTTTAGAAGTAATCATCAAAACAACTAATAAAGTAAATTGATGTTCCCAAGTTAGGTGAAGTCCATAAGCTTGAGCTAGGAAAATTGCTGCTAAGCTTTGATAGATTGCACTACCATCTAGGTTAAAAGTATAACCTGTCGGAATAACAAAGCTGGCAACACCTTTTTCTACACCCATATCTTGCATTTTCTTCATTAGACGTGGCAAAGTTGCTTCAGAACTAGCGGTAGAAAATGCAAGCAAAATCTCTGGCCAAATCTTCTTCATTGTTTCCCAGTAATCAAGTTTAAAAATATAAGCCACTAGTCCTAAGATAACAATACAGAAGAAAATCATAGTTAGATAGGCAACTAAAATAAAGTAACCTAATGGCAGTAGTGCAGACAAGCCCATTTGAGCAATGGTCATTCCAATTAACCCGAATACTCCAAGTGGTGCAAACTTCATAACCCAGTTGGTTACTTTAAACATAACGCCACTAACGGCATTCAAAAATTGGGTGATAATTTTTCCTTTTTCACCAATTGCTGCAATACCTAATCCAAAGAAAACACTGAAAAAGATGACAGGCATCATGTCTCCCTCAGACATAGATTTAAAAATATTAGTTGGAATAACTGCAAAGATGGTATCCCAGATTCCAGTTTTAGAGGCTGTTTTGGCAGTAGCAAGATATTTAGAAATATCGCCACCTTGCAGAGAATGGATATTAATAAAATCACCAGGACGCGTTAAGTTAGCAACTATCAAACCTAAAATAATTGCAATAGTAGTTAAAACTTCAAAATATAGTAGCGTTTTACCACCAATTCGTCCCAACTTACGTAAGTCACCAATATTAGCAATTCCAACTGTTAAACATGAAACCACAATTGGCATAACAATCATCTGAATTAAGCGTAAAAAGATAGTTCCTAAACCAGACATAGTGGAGATTGCTACTTGATTATGATAAGTAGCGGCTCCAACAATGATTCCTAGAACCAATCCGATGATAATTTGTGTTCCAAGGCTAATACGTGGAACTCGTGAATGCTTCATAGTTTTTCCTCCAGAAAAATAATTCAACAATAATAACTCTATCATAAAAAGGCCTGCTTGGGTTAAGCAGACCTTGATAATTTGATATTGGTATTTGAAAAAATAATTAACTATGAAAATCTAAATGAACTTTATTCTTTTTCACTTGCTGCTTCTTGAGGTAAGACTAAGTTCAAAATAATCCCCAAGATAGTTGCAACAGCTACACCAGAAAATTGGAAATTACCTAATTGAAGGTATGCATTACCAATTCCAATAACTAAAATAACTGAAGCAATCATTAAGTTTCGCTTTTTATTGAAGTCAATCTTCTTTTCTACGATGACTTTTAATCCGCTAGCTGCAATTACTCCGAATAATAGGAAACTTATCCCACCAATAACTGGACTAGGAATTGATTCAATTAAAGCACTTAATTTACCAACAAAACTAAACAGGATTGCAAAAACTGCTGCTCCCATTAAGACGTATACGCTATGAACGCGAGTAATGGCCATTACCCCGATATTTTCACCATAACTAGTCACACTTGGTCCACCTAATAAACCAGCTGCTACGCTAGCTACACCGTCGCCAGCTAATGTCTTTTTAAGGCCAGGATCTTTAAAGAAGTCTCGACCAGTTAATTCATTTAATACCATGATATGGCCCATATGCTCAGTCATTGTAACAAATGCAATCGGGGCCATACTCAAAATAGCTCCCCAATACATCTTAGGTGAATATGATACAAAAGGAATTTCAAATTTAGGCATTGAAATCCAACTTGCACTCATAACTTTTGAAAAATCAACAATTCCAAATAGACAAGCAATGATATAACCACTAACAATTCCAAGTAAAATTGGAATTAATCCCCAAAAACCTTTGAAGTACATATTGAAGACAATAGTAACTAATAGGGTTAACATTGCAACCGCAAAATAGCGTAAATCATATTTGCTGTTATTCATTGTTGCATCAGTTGCAGCAGTCCCAGCGAGCGACAAGCCAATTACCATTACAATTGGTCCAACTACAATTGGCGGTAGAATCCGATCAATCCAATCGCTACCAGCAAAGGCGACAATTAAAGCCACAATCAAGTATACTAGCCCACTAGCAATTACCCCTTGTGCAATGGCTGGATATCCCGCAGTTTTCATTAATGCAATCATTGGTGTAATGAAAGCAAAACTGGATCCCATATATGCAGGGATTTTGTGGTGAGTAATTAAGAGGTGAAGTAGGGTACCAACACCTGATGAAAATAAAGCGATACTTGGGTCTAGTCCTACTAGGATAGGGACTAATACAGTTGAGCCAAACATGGAAAACATGTGCTGCATACTTAACCCAATCCATTGACCAAAACCAGGCTTTTCTTCTACATCGAGAACAACATCTTGTGCCATTTCGCAATCCCTTTCTATTTTAGAAAACAAAAGTCCTAAGGCCTGGGCCTTAGGACTAAAAAATAGCACCTGCAGGCCCGAGCGGCCTGGATGTAAAAATTCATCTTGACTAGCATACAAAGAAAATACATTTTTGTCAAATGAAAACTTTACAAAGCTGTGGAAAATAATCTTAAAAGTTCGTTTTATATAAAACGATAACCGAATCCTCGTTTCGTTAAAATGTGTTGGGGATGGCTAGAATCATCTTCTAATTTATCTCGTAAATGTGAGATGTGTATGTCTACAATTCTTGAAGAACCTAGTAAATCATAGCCCCAAATCTTCTGTAGTAATTGTTCACGGCTGATAACATTACCTTTATTTTGGGCTAAATAGACAAGTAATTGAAACTCTTTCGGAGTTAATACGACAGGTTCATTGTTTTTGAAAACCGAATATTTGTTGATGTTGATTTTTATGTTCCCAGTTTCAATTATTTCTTCATTAGCTCTTTTTGCTAATTTCTTTTCTTCAGGCTGGATTTTGAAAGTGTAACTCCATAGACGTTGCTCAAAAATCCGTAATAATAATTTTTCGTTGATTTCTAAATCTGCTACAAAGTCTACTTTAGCTTTATAAAGCTTATTTAGCGTTCGATCAGAGTGACTATTAGTGAAGATTATAATCGGTCCAGCAACCTGATTGCGAATTAATAATAAGGTTGCAAGTGTTGTGTCTAAGTTAGATTTGGTAATATCCCAAAAGATTCCAGAATAGCTATCGTCATCATCATTTAGTGCTACAACTAATGAAGTTGGAGTAGTTAAGTGCCGATAATTTTCTTTTTTCTTTTTAATTAGTTGTTCAAGTTTAGTAGTTAAATCTGGATTTTGGGATAGAATTAAGAATTTTTTTGTCATTTTTCCCTCAAAAATTTACAAAGCCTTTACATAAGAAAAACTTTACATTTACATTCCTTTGTTATTATTTGTACCACAAGAGTTAGAAAAACAACAAGAAAACAGGTGGAGAAGATGAATAAAAAATCAATCTTGGGCCTCGTGTTCATTGCCCTAATGGCTTTTTGCTGGTGGGATTATGAAGCACATGGAGTTAAACAAACAAGTAAAGTAACAAATGTAGGATCTACAGCTTTGCAACCACTTAGTGAAAGTGCTGCGGCAGGCTTTTTGAAAAAGAATCCTACAATTAATTTAATTGTTCAAGGTGGTGGATCTGGCACGGGTTTGTCACAAGTTCAAAACGGTACTGTCGAAATTGGCTCTTCTGATGTATATGCTGAAAGTAAAAAAGGTATTAATGCTAAGAAATTAACAGACCACATTGTAGCTATCTCGGCCATAGTTCCAATTGTAAATAAAAAATTAAATATTAAAAATTTAACTACCCAGCAATTACGAGATATTTTCTTGGGGAAAATTACTAACTGGAAGCAAGTTGGTGGGCCAAATTTGGAGATTACAATTATTAATCGAGCAAGCGGATCTGGTACTAGAGCAGCCTTTCAAGAATTAGTTTTGAATGGAAAAGATCCTGTAAAGGCTCAAGAGCAGGATTCAAATGGTTCTGTTAAGCAAATTGTTAAAGCAACGCCTGGAGCAATTTCATATGTTGCTACCTCATATGTTGACAATACCATTAAAACTTTGACTGTTGATGGAATTGATGCAAGTAGTAAAAATGTTGAAACTAATAAATATAAATTGTGGTCTTATGAACATATGTATACTCAAAAGCAAGCAAGTGCAGCAGCAATAAAATTTATTAAATATATTCAGTCAAAAGAAGTTCAAAATACGTTGGTAAAGCGAGCACATTATATAAGTATTTACGATATGAAAGTAGTTCGCGATATTAATGGGGTAGTTAGAAAGAAGTAACGTGATGAAGCAAAATAAAAAGCATCTTTTATTATCTCCATCCAAAGAAAGTTATGAAGAAAAATGGGGAAAGACAATATCATATGGCTCTATTGCCTTAATTGGAATAGTCGTTATTAGTATTATTATTTTCCTAACTGGAAAAGGGTTAGCCTTATTTCTTAAAGATCATGCTAGTATTTGGGAGTTCTTAACCAGCAATAATTGGAATCCAAGTCATAATAGTTTTGGGGCATTACCGATGATTGTAACTTCTTTTGTAGTTACCTTACTTGCTGGTATTATTGCCGCACCTTTTGCCTTAATTATCGCTTTGGCAATTAATGAGATTTTCCCTAAGTGGTTTGGAAAGATTTTACAGCCAATAATTGAATTGCTAGTAGGAGTACCTTCAGTTGTATATGGTTTTGCGGGCTTAATTTTGATTACTCCTGTTTTAAGAGGATTTTTTGGAGGATCTGGATTCGGAATTTTAGCTGCGGTAGTAGTTTTATTTATGATGATTTTACCGACCATGGTTTCAATGATGGTAGATAGCTTACGTGCTACTCCTAAAAATTTCCGAACTGCAAGTTATGATTTAGGAGCGACAAGATGGCAGACGCTTCATATGGTTGTAATTCCATCAGCTAAAGGTGGACTTTTAACTGCAATAATTTTTGGAATGACTAGAGCTTTTGGTGAAGCTTTAGCTGTTCAAATGGTAATTGGTAATGCGGCCCTTATGCCCAAAAACCTAATGAGTCCTGCGGCTACATTAACTAGTGTTTTAACTACAGGAATGGGTAATACAATTATGGGAACAAGTGCTAATGATGCCTTATGGAGTTTAGCCTTAGTTTTATTATTAATGTCCTTAGTTTTCAATATTTTGATTAAATTGATTAATAAAAAGAGAGGATAAGCAATGAATGCAGAAAAACGTGATCATTTAGCAACTATTTTAATTAGTGGTGGAGCGATTTTTGCGGGTATATTAGTTATCTTATTCTTGCTTTATTTGATAGTAGAAGGATTACCTCAATTATCTTGGCATTTTTTAACAAGTGCGAGTGATTCTTTTAGTACTAATGGCGGAATTAGAGATCAGTTATTTAATTCTTTTTATTTAGTAGTTATTACATTGATTATTTCTATTCCGCTTTCACTTGGAGCAGCTATCTATTTAAGTGAATATGCCAAAGATAATATCTTTACGAGAAGTTTACGACTAGCGATTGAAGTTTTATCATCATTACCCAGTGTTGTAATTGGACTTTTTGGATATTTGATTTTTGTAGTGAATTTTAAAATGGGTTTCTCAATTTTGGCTGGTGCATTAGCTTTAACAATTTTGAATATCCCACTTTTGACTACAAATGCAGAACAAGCTTTAAGACAAATTCCATATTTGCAAAGACAAGCTGGCTTGGGTTTAGGAATGACCAAATGGAGAGTTACTAAAGATATTGTGATTCCAGCTGCTTTTCCAAGTATTTTGACAGGGGCTATTTTAGCTTCAGGGAGAATTTTTGGTGAGGCAGCAGCATTAATTTTTACTTCCGGACAGAGTTCAATTGCAGTTAGTTATAGTAATTGGAATCCGTTTGACCCAACAAGTTTCTTAAATTTAATGCGACCAGCAGAAACTTTAGCAGTAAATATCTGGAAGTTAAATACTGAAGGTTTAGTTCCAAATGCACAAGCGATTAGTAGTGGGGCAGTAGCAGTTCTAATTTTAACTATTTTGATTTTTAATGTTTCCGCAAGATTATTTAGTGCATACATTAGTAAAAAGTTAGGTAAGTAGCAAAGGAAAGAATAATGGATAAAATTGCGTTAGAATTAAAAAATGTAGGCGTTGCATATGGTGAAAAGCAAGTTGTAAAAAACGTTTCTATGAAATTCCCAAAAAATCAAATTTCTGCTTTAATTGGAGCAAGTGGTTCAGGGAAATCCACCTTATTGCGTTCAATTAATCGAATGAATGACGATATAGCAACTGTAACTGGTAAAATCATGTTTGAAGATGTCAATATTAATGATCCGAAGATTAATGTTTATCGTCTTCGCCGACAAATTGGAATGGTCTTTCAGCAGCCTACTCCCTTTCCAATGTCAATTTATGATAATGTAGTTTATGGCTTGCGTCTTGCAGGAGAAAAGCGAAAAGATATTTTAGATCAAAGAGTGGAAGAAAGTTTAAAACAGGCTGCTTTATGGGATGAAGTAAAAGATTCTTTAAATAGTAATGGTAATTCTTTATCTGGTGGTCAGCAGCAAAGATTGTGCATCGCTAGAACTTTAGCAACTAGACCTGAAATTATTTTAATGGACGAACCTACTAGTGCATTAGATCCAATTTCTACTAGTCAAATTGAGCAAACAATGCTTGAATTAAGAAAGGATTATACGATTATCATTGTTACTCATAATATGCAGCAAGCTAGTCGTTCATCTGATTGGACAGCATTTATGCATCAAGGAGAATTAGTAGAATTTAATAAAACTAGTGAAATCTTTATTAATCCGCAAAAGCAACAAACTAGTGATTACTTGAGCGGTAAGTTTGGTTAAAGGAGGATATTTGAGCAATGGGTGTAATGTTTGATTCAGAATTAAAAAAATTAAAGAGTCGCTTTGTTGAAATGGGACTAGATACTAATGAACAGCTTTATCAAGCTACTAAGGCTTTTTTAGACCATGATTCCGTTTTAGCAAAAAAGGTAATTAATGGTGATTTAGCAATCAACGATGAAGAAGTTAGTTTAGAAAAAAGAGCACTTAAACTAATTGCATTGCAACAACCTTTAGCTAATGATTTTAGAACTATTATTTCTATTTTGAAGGCAAGTAATGATGTGGAGCGCCTTGGTGACTATGCGGTTCATATTGGACGAGCTACTGTTCAATTAAAAGGAAATCACCATTCCCCAGAAATTGAACAGGCAATTGAAGAAATGAGTGCAGTCGTTCGTGAAATGTTAGAAAAAGTTTTAGATGCCTACGTTTATACTGATGAAAAAGCAGCTTATGAAGTAGCTAACCAAGATTTGAAAGTTGATATCATTTATGTCAGAGAACAAAAACGTTTATTGGAAAAGATGATGTCTAATGGGGAATCAATTCCTTCATATGAACAATATGTTAGTGTGATTCGGACGCTTGAGAGAGCAGGAGATCATATTGTAAATCTGGCAGAATGGGTTATTTATATTGCAAATGGTAAGTTAGTTGAATTAAACCCTGGTAAGACTGACCCGGATTTAGTTGAAAAAGGCTTAAAAGATACTTCAAAAGCTAATAAAAAATAAAGATAGTACTGCGAAAGAGAGTTGGAATTCCCCAACTCTTTTTTTAAGTATACGGTTACAATTAAACGTGCTAAAATTTAAAAGATAAAACAAGGAAACTATATAGAAGGAAATATGTTATTTTATGAGTGATAAACAGAAGAAAATAGGACTTTTTAGTCTAATCATGATGATTTTTTCAAGCATTTTTGGCTTTGCCAATATGCCAGTAGCCTTTTTGCAAATGGGATATGCAAGTATTCCATGGTTTATTTTTGCCGCTTTGTTATTTTTCTTACCAGTATCAATGATGATTGCTGAGTATGGAGCAGCATTTAAAGATGACCACGGTGGAATGTATACTTGGCTTAAAGAATCAATTGGAGAAAAATGGGCTTTTATTGGTACTTTTATTTGGTTATCTAGTTGGATTGTTTGGCTTTTATCCATTTCATCAAAAGTATTTATCCCATTTTCAGCTTTAATTTTTGGAAAGGATATGACCCAAACTTGGGCTTTTGGACCTTTTAATGCTACACAAGTAGTTGGAATTTTAGCTATCTTATGGATGATTTTTGTTACTTTTGCAGCTAGTCATGGTGCAGAAGTGATTTCTAAAGTATCATCTGTGGGTGGTTATTTTGTGACTGGGATGATTTTTGTTTTTAT
This sequence comes from Lactobacillus fornicalis, assembly GCF_055362665.1. Taxonomy (NCBI): domain Bacteria; kingdom Bacillati; phylum Bacillota; class Bacilli; order Lactobacillales; family Lactobacillaceae; genus Lactobacillus; species Lactobacillus fornicalis. The sequence continues at coordinate 13,912 of NZ_JBLTIM010000009.1, read as the reverse complement.
CATTGGAAGTATTGTTACTTTGATTGCTGGTCATGGTCATTTATCACAAGAGTTGACGACTTCTTCACTATTTGTTTCTCCTAACCCTGCTTTTCAAACGCCAATTGCAACATTATCGTTTGTAGTTTATGCTATTTTTGCTTATGCAGGGATGGAAGCGTTAGGGGGAATTATTGATTCTGTTAAAGATCCAGAAAAAACTTTCCCTAAAGGGATGATGATTTCATCTTTGTTAATTGCAGCTGGATATTCAGTTATGGTTTTGCTTTGGGGAATTAGTGTTAACTGGAACGAAGTTTTGAACTCTAAAAGCGTAAACTTAGGGAATATTACCTATGTTATGATGGGGCATTTAGGCTATTATCTTGGACAAACATTAGGATTAAGCAATTCAACCAGTTTACTTTTACAAAGTATTTTTATTAGATTTGTTGGATTGGGTATGTTCTTGGCATATGTAGGTTCATTCTTTATCTTAATTTATTCTCCAATTAAGTCATTTATTTTAGGATCCAAGCATCTTTGGTCAGAAAAAATGACTAAATTGAATAAAGTAGGTGTTCCCGCACATGCAATGTGGATGCAAGCAATTTTAGTTTGTGTACTAATTTTCTTAATTTCATTTGGTGGTGGAGAAGCTAAGACTTTTTATACAATTTTGACTGATATGTCTAATGTTGCAACGAGCTTCCCATATTTGTTTTTAATTGCAGCTTTTCCATTGTTTAAAAAGAAGCAAAAAAACTTGCCATTTGAAGTATTTAAACATAAGGGATTTACCAATTTAGTGGTAGCCATTAGCTTTTTAATTGTGTTATTTGGAATTATTTTTACTTGTGTTGAACCATTTTTGCAAGGCGATTTGGTAACCGGATTTTGGACCGTAATTGGGCCAATTTTCTTTGGTAGTTTAGCATATGGTATCTATGCGAGAGCTGAAAAAAAACAAAAGTAATAGATTGATTATAAAAAAATAGGGTTTCGTAAGTATCGAAACCCTATTTTTTATCTAAATTTATTACTTATTTTTACTTTTTGCTAATGATGAATGCTTAATTCCATAGCTAAAGTAAATTATTAATCCAATAATGAACCATGCACCAGCTGTAAGCTTAGCAGCAGTATCTAAGCCTAGGAAAACGGCCAATGATGCAAGAAATGCTAAAGCAGGTAATACTGGATAAAATGGCATCTTAAAACTTGGATCTTTTATATCTTTCCCTTCACGCTTCCGTAATTTGTAGATTCCTAGTGTTACGAACATGAAAGCAATTAGCGTACCAGCAGAAACCATTTGAGCCAAGAAACTAAATGGTAATAATGCCCCTAAAACAACACTTACAACAGTTAAAAATATAAGTGCGTGATTTGGTAATTTGTCTTTATTAAGCTGCCCTAACCATTTTGGAAGCATACCATCACGACCAAATGAATAAACGAGTCGTGATCCCGCTAGCATCATTCCAATTAAGGCCGTAAACATTCCTACAACTGCAATAGCTTGAACAACTACTGCAATAATAGGATGTCCAGATTGACGCAAGGCCCAGCCGACAGGTTCAGCATTGTTAGCATATTCTGAATATGGAAACATTCCAACCAATACCAAGCCTACGCCAACAAATAATACTACAGCGATTAATAGGGAGCCCATAATTCCGCGGGGCATAGTTTTTTGAGGATTCTTTGCTTCCGCAGAGTTGGCAGCAATTGAATCAAACCCAATATATGACAAGAAAATGGTTGAAACCCCTTCATAAATTCCAATCCAACCACCAAAAATAGTTCCATCGCTGTTTACTTTTTGAGCAGGAATAAATGGGGTGTAATTTTCGGGATGAAGCGCAGTAATTCCAACTGCAATAAAAATAATGATTGCTAATACTTTTAAAACGACTAAGATATTTTGGACGCGAGCAGCCTCTTTAACTCCACGAGAAAGTAAGATAGCAATCAATAAAATAACTCCGCATGCGAAAAAGTCAAACAAACCACCATCAGTTCCCAAAGCTGCTTGGAGTTGTTTAGGAAGAGAGAAGCCCATTGGTGAAAGTAACCCTTGTAAGTTGGAAGATAAACCACTGGCAACAAACGCTACCGCAATAAAGTATTCAGCTAAAAGAGCCCAGCCAGCAATCCAACCCCAAAATTCACCAAATATAACATTAATCCAAGAGTAAGCACTTCCTGCAAATGGCATAGCAGCAGACATTTCTGCATATGCAAATGCCACTAACCCTGCGACTAAAGCCGCTAATAAGAAAGAGATTGTTACAGCTGGACCGGCATATTTTGCAGCAACTACGCCTGGTAGAGTAAAAATGGATGCTGAAACAATTGTTCCAACACCTAAAGCAAGAAATTCTTTGACGCCTAAAGTTCTCTTTAGGTGGGAATCTTTATCTTCATATACTGATGGATCTTCTTTTAAAGATAAACGTTCGAATAAATTCTTCAAAAAATCGCGCCTCCTTTTGAGTGCCTTTTAAAAACTTTTAAAGATTATATCAGATGCTAATGTTAGTGTAAACGGAAAAAGCAAGGAAAAAGTTAATTTTTCGACTTTTGTAAGTGGTTTAGTACGTTTATCTTAAATAAAAATAAATTAAAGAGTACAATTACAGCAGTAACTAAGAAAACCATGCTGTAGTTAGATAGACCTGATACAGTAGTACCTATTAAAGGACCAATTATGTTGCCGAGGTACATGGCTGATTGATTCCAAGAAAAGACTCTTCCAGTAATTGCAGCCGGACTATTTTTAGTTAGCATGGTTTGAACTTGAGGAAATAAACAAGCATCTGAAAAGCCAACTAGAAATCTTAAAATACCAAGTTCGATGGTATTTTGAACAAAGGCAGTCGCGAAAAAGAATAAACTGGCTGCTATAAAACCAGCAATAATAATTTTGTGAGTCCCAATTTTATCACCAAGTGTACCAAATTTAGAAGCTACAGCAAAAGTTGCAATTCCGGGTAAGGCTGCAATAATTCCAGAGATTAAAACTACATTTCCATGATTATGAAGTAGTTGCTTAACAAATAATGAAACAATAGGATTAATTGAATTGTTTGCTGCTTGAATAATCATAGTTGTAATTAATAGGCCAAAAATTAAAATTGGACTATTAAATTGCTTAATAACATCCTTAGTTTTATCAAGTTTAGCAGTATTTTTAGCAACGAAATTATCCTCTTTTACCCAAAGAAAGGACATAATAAAGGTAGTAAATAATAAAATACCAGTAATAAAAAAGGTAATCCGGTAACTAAAGATTGATGCCAAAAAACCTCCAACTAAAGGGCCAAGTAGTGTGCCAGCGGTAACTGAAGAAGCCATTGTTCCCATGGCTTGACCTGCTTTTTCTTTAGGTGTTTGTGTGGCAATTAAGGCATTTGAGTTTGAAACAAATCCAGCAAATAAGCCTTGCAAACATCGCAAAGCAAAAAGTTGATAGACGTTTGTGACGAGCCCCATAGCTCCGATTGCTATTGCCATTCCAAATGAAGCTCTTAAAATCATCAACTTTCTTCCTTTTTTATCGGCTAATTTCCCCCACAAGGGAGAAGTAATTGCTGAAACAATGTACATACCAGCATAAATAAAGCCAGACCAAAAATTTAATTCTTGATGGGAAAAATCACCTAAACTTGCTACATATAATGGTAGAAAAGGCATGATTTCTGAAAATGCAATTCCTGCGATAAAAACTGCTATAGATAAAATAAATAAATTCTTTTTCCAAATATTATTTGTAACCATACAAGCGCCTCCTTATCAGCTTTCTTAATTATAGATGATTTGAAAATATATAGATTAAAATTCAGCAAATATATCTATTTTTATTACAAAATAATCACAATTTAGTCATAAAGCAAGTTTACACTTTTAAATAAGCTAAATGAAATATTTGGTGTAAGAATAGAGGAGGCATACCAATGAAGCAAAAAATGCGAGAGAAAATAAAAAAAATAGACTATTGGTTGGTCGCAATTTTAATTTTAGCGGCCTTCCTCTATGGTTGGAACATTTGGAAAGCAGGTTATGCAAATCAATTTTATACAGCAGCAATAGTATCAATGTCAAAAAGCTGGAAAGCATTTTGGTATGGTAGTTTTGACCCTGCTAGTTTTATTACAGTTGATAAGCCTCCTGTAGCTTTATGGTTTATGGTGATTTGTGTAAAAATATTTGGCTTCCATTCATGGAGTATAGTATTATCATCTGTACTCTTTGGAATCGGATCAGTATTTTTAATGTACAAGTTGATCAAACCATATTTTGGTCGCTTGGCAGCCAACTTAGGCGCCTTGTTTATGACGTTAACACCAATTGTGGTCGCAAATTCAAGAACCAATAATATGGATGCTACTTTAGTTTTCTTCCTGCTGTTAGCAGGATATGTCTTACATAAGGCTATCTTGAAGCATAAGCCATTATTAGTTCTTGTTTCATTTGCATTAATAGGTATTTCTTTCAATATTAAAATGTTGCAAGCATTTATGGTTTTACCGGCAATGTATTTCTTCTATTTTATTGCCAGCAAACAAAATTGGAAGAAAAAGACCCTTTGGACAATTGCGGCAACTGCAAGCTTAGCAGTATTTACCTTGGCATGGCCATTGGCAGTTGATTCAACTAATAAAAATAATCGACCATATATTGGTAGTTCTTCTACTAATTCCGTTTTGAATTTAGCTTTTGGTTATAACGGTACAGAAAGATTATTAGGTCAAAGTACAGGTACTGGCGGTGCCTTCCCAGGAATGAATAGTAAAAATAATTCATCCAAGTCAGGAAATGCTCCTAGTGGTACTAAAACTGGAAGCATGAAAAAGCCGAGCGGAACTAACCCGGCTAGTTCAGGAAAACGTCCACGTGGTCAAATGGGACAAGGTGGTCCTAGTGCTGGTGGCCCTGGTGGAACTAATTCTAATAAACAGATGCCAGGAAAGAATCAGGCTCCTTCAAATTCTACTAAGACAAAACGTCCAAGCGGATCAATGAAACGTCCAAGTGGTAAGATGGGGCAAGGTGGCCCTGGTAGAAAAGGTGGAGGCCAAGGAGCTGGTGGTGGTATCTTTAATGTAGGAACCGCCGGTCCATTTAGAATTTTCCAAACTGCTCTTGGTCAACAAGTTTCATGGCTATTGCCACTATCACTAATTGGTTTTGTAATAGCTTACTTCAATGAATGGCGTAAGAAGAAAAAGTGGTTAAAATTTAATAAACGCCAAACTCATTTATTGTATTGGCTTGGTTGGTTAGTTCCTGTTTATGGATTCTTTAGTATGGCTCAATTCTTCCATCCATACTATATGATTATGATAGCTCCACCAATTGCTGCTTTGGCTGCTATTGGGATTGCATCATTTGTTGAAAATAGAACTAAGAAGAAAGCTGCAGAAAAACTTGAAGATATTAATTCAGAAACAGACGGTCTAACTGCTGATAATATGGCTGAAATTGAGAAGGAAACTAAATTTGCTTCTAAAGCTAATACTTATCTAATGGCTTTTGCAGTTTTAGCAACTGCAGGGTTGCAAGCATGGTATGTTTACGAATATTATCCATGGGCAACTTATTTATTAGTAATTGCGGGATTATTAGTTTCAGGCTATATAGTAATCTCAGCTAAGAAGTTTAATAAAAAGGCAAGTTTATCTGCAATTTTAGTAACATTATTATTAGCTCCAGGATTTTGGTCATTAACCCCAACTCTTTCTGGAGAAAGTGCAGCTGTACCAACTACTGGGCCAAGCTTACTATCTTCAAATAATGTAAATGACTCATTTGGCTCAGGTAGTGTAAATACTAAGTTAATTTCATATTTAGAAAAGCACAATGGTAGTGCAACATACTTATTTGCAACCATGGATTCTAATACTGCTGCTCCATATATTATAAAGACTGGTAAAGCCGTCATGACTATTGGTGGTTATAACGGTACAGATAATGCAATTAGTTTAAAGAAATTCAAGCAATTAGTTAAGACAGGAAAAGTTAAATACTTCTACTTGACTAATGATAATGGTAACAATAGTTCAATTGTAAAATGGGTAAAGAAATATGGTACTAAGGTTAGTGCAAGTGAATATGGTGGTAGCTCAACTAGTTCTCAATCAATGGGACGAGGCCCTGGCAATTCAACCGGAACCTTGTATAAGCTATCTATTAAATAAAAAGGAGTGATTTAAGATGGCTGATAAAGTATTGACAATAGTCGTTCCATGCTATGATGAGCAGGAAGTATTGCATGAAACATCTAAATTGCTCAAAAATATAATTGATGATTTAATTGAACAAAATAAAATTAGCGTTAATAGTAAAATCTTATTTGTTAATGATGGTAGTAAAGACAAAACTTGGGAAATTATTGAGCAGTTACAAACCCAAGAAAAAGTTTTTACAGGAATCCGTTTATCAAGAAATTTTGGACATCAAAATGCAGTGATGGCAGGACTTAGTCGAGCAGTTTGGTATTCAGATATGATGATTACAATTGATGCTGACTTACAAGATGATATCCAAAAAATTTATGAAATGGTTGATAATTTCTATCAGGGATTCGATATTGTCTATGGAGTTCGCAATAATCGTGATACGGATACCGGCTTTAAACGTACCACTGCTGAAGCCTATTACTGGTTGATGACTAAAATGGGTGTTAATTTGATACCAGATCATGCTGACTATCGGTTAATGAGCAAAAGAGCAGTTGAAGCTTTGCTTGAATACCATGAAGAAAATTTATTCTTAAGAGGTATTGTTCCAGAATTAGGTTTTAATACAACTAAAGTTTATTACAAGCGAAAAGAACGCTTTGCTGGAGAAAGTCATTATCCTCTAAAAAAGATGCTTAGCTTAGCAATCAATGGGATAACCTCATTTACAATAGCACCTATTAAGGTTATCTTATACCTAGGGATATTAATGGTTCTCTATGGTGGAGGTGCATTGGTATTATTAGGCCTTACTCATCATATGAGTGATTATCGTTCATTGATTAACTCCCTTTGGCTATTAGGAGGCATTCAATTAATTACATTAAGTATTATAGGTACTTATGTTGGAAAAGTTTTTAATGATGTAAAAAAGCGTCCTAGATTTATCATTGAAGATGATACCTATAGCGACAGTATGAAAAAAGTTCGCTAATCTAATCAAAAAAGGCATTAAGGAATATCCTTAATGTCTTTTTTTGTTTTTTTTAATCATTAGCTAAAACAGAGCGCATCTTTGTAGTTAACATGTCGATAGCAACGTTATTTTCCCCACCTTCTGGGACAATAATATCTGCGTATCGTTTAGTTGGTTCAATAAATTGATGATACATTGGCTTAACAGTAGCTAAGTATTGATCGATAACTGAGTCAAGTGAACGGCCGCGTTCTTTTAAATCCCGTTCTAAACGGCGGATAAAGCGAATATCATCATCTGTATCAACATATACTTTGATATCCATTAAGTCACGCAAATCTTCATCTGCCAAAACTAAAATTCCTTCTAAAATAATTATATCAGCAGGTTCAACATGAATTGTTTTGCTACTACGAGTGTGCTCGGTAAAGTCGTATACAGGCATTTCGACCGCTTTTCTGTGCATTAGTTGATTGATTTGAGCAACTAATAATGGCATATCAAATGCATCAGGATGGTCATAGTTAATTTTTTGACGCTCACTCATTGGAATCCCAGTATTATCTTTATAGTAAGAATCTTGAGTTAGTGTAATGATATGATCATCATCATTAATCAAACGGGCTACTTCGTGGGCAATGGTGGTTTTACCTGAACCAGAACCACCAGCAATCCCAATTACAATTGGACGTTTTAATTCAGTCATAATCTTCTCCTTGTCATAACTTTAACTAGTATAACCCTTACTCTAGTGGGGGTCTAGCCTTAATTTTAAGAAGTTGAAATAAATTAATTGACTTACGTAGTACCATATACTATATTATTAAAAGTATATGGAGGGACTAATTATGAAATACGTAAAAATGACAGAGAAGATGAATATGGCAATTATTAATTCGGGTAGAGCATACCAAACATGGGATATGAATAATGGATTGCCAACATATTTAAGTGTAATTTTATATGAACTTTTTTATCATGAGTGTTTAAGTCAAAAAGAATTAGTGGAGCGATCAGGTATTCCTAAGCAGTCAATTAATAAAGGAATCAAGATGCTGCAAGAGAAGAACTATTTGATTTGCGAATATAACGGGGGAGATCGCCGAGTTAAGGAATGCTATTTAACTAAAGCGGGGATTGAATACGCAAAAACAAAAGTGGGACCGTTATTTGATTTAGAAGATGAAATAATTGATCAAATGGGAGTAAAAAGAGTAGAAAAATTAACTGAATTACTTGAAGAATATAGTCACACTTTGTGGAAACTGGTTAAAGAAGGTGAAAAATCATGAGTTTGTTTCAAATATTATTTCGCCATTTGAGGCAATATCCTAAAGAAATTTGTGGTGCATTAATTGCAATGCTTCTGTCTGCTTTGGCAGTTTTATATCAACCACGTTTGCTTGAATCAATTCAAAAAGATTTATTGAAAGGGGATACAAGCAAAGTTATCTCTGATAGTATCTGGATTATTGGTTTAGGACTAATTGCAATTGTAGCAGGGGTTTTAAATGTATATTTTGCTGCGAAATTAGCTCAAGGGGTAACGAGTGATTTACGTGAAGAAGTATATGAAAAAATTCAGAGCTTTTCGTATGCTAATATAGATACTTTTAGTACCGGAAGTCTTACTACTAGATTGATTAGCGATATGAACCAAATTATGAACTTAATAATGAGCATTTTTATGCAGTTACTGCGTTTACCAATTATATTAGTAGGTTCATTTGTTTTGGCAATCATTACAATACCTAGGTTTTGGTGGATAACTCTCTTAGTTTTAGTAGTTTTAACTATAGTTGGACTATTTATTTTAAAATTGGTTAATCGCCAATTTGAACAATATCAAGTTCGTTTAGATAAGGTGGCTAACTTAGCACAAGAAAATTTACTTGGAATCAGAGTAGTAAAGTCTTTCAATCAAGAAGATAGGCAAGTCAATAAATTTTCACTAGCTAGCGATGCTTTAAATCGCTTAAATTTAAATATTGGATATCTAATGAGTGCGGTAATTCCAGCTTTTTCAATCATTGCCTATATTGCTATCTGTGCAGTAACTACTATGATTGGATTGCAAATTAAGCTTCATCCAACTGATATTGCAGTAATAAGCCCCTATGTAAATTATATTTTGACGCTATTATTTGTGGTTTGGATTATTGGAATAGCACTTATGAATGTCTCTCGAGGAAAGGTTTCTTTAGGTAGAATAAAAGAAATTTTGGATACCAAGCCAAGCATAATTTTTAATGAAGCTGCACCAGACGATACTTTATCAGGTGATGTGGAATTTGATGATGTATCTTTTACTTATCCGGGAAATACCAAGCCTACGCTACAACATATTAGCTTTAATGTTCAAGCAGGAGAAATGATTGGTATTGTTGGCGCTACTGGTTCTGGTAAGTCAACGTTAGCGCAATTGATTGCTAGATTGTATGATCCAACTTCAGGCATCATCAAAATAGGTGGAAGTGATTTAAAGAAAGTTAATGAAAAAGCATTACGTAAAAGTGTTTCCTTTGTCTTGCAAAAAGCAATTCTATTTTCGGGGACAATTGCTTCTAACTTAAGGCAAGGGAAATCAGATGCTACAAAAGCTGAGTTAGAACGTGCAAGTGCAATTGCTCAAGCCTTTGAATTTGTAAGAAATTATCAAGATGGGTTTAATCATGAAGTGCAGGAAAGATCAGCTAATTTCTCAGGTGGGCAAAAGCAACGCTTGTCAATAGCCCGGGGAATAATTTCTAATAGTCCAATTTTGATTTTAGATGATTCAACTAGTGCTCTTGATGCAGAATCAGAAAAGAAAGTTCAAGATGCACTAGAACACAAGCTAAAGGATACTACTACTTTTTTAATTGCAGAAAAAATCGTTTCAGTAAAAAATGCAGATCGAATTTTGGTTTTAGATGAGGGAAAGTTAGTTGCTCAAGGTACTCATGAAGAACTATTGAAAACGTCTAATATTTATCAAGAAATTTTTAAAACACAGCAAGCTAGAGAAAAGAGAGGTGAACTTTAATGAATAATAGCAAGTCAGCTCTTAAATACTTTTATAAATATTTAAAGCCACATTGGAAGGCTATATTTTGGGTAACTGTTTTTTCTTTGATTTCAACCTTTCTGCAGGTATTAGCTCCTACTTATTTGGGAAAAGCGGTTACTAAGTTGACATCATATGTTGCTAATGGTGGGAGTATTAATTCTTTTCTTGAAATAGTTGCTTTTCTTGCCGCGAGTTATTTATTGTCAACTGTAGCAATTTTTATTTCCTGGGTAATAATGTCTAATTTTACCGCTCATGCTAATAATTCCATGAGAAAAAATCTATTTAACAAGTTACAAAGAATGACTATTCGGTATTTTGATACTCATCAAGATGGAAAAATATTGTCATTATTTACTTCAGATTTAGACAATATTTTCAATGCGATGAATCAGGCTATTTTTGAATTGATTGCGCAAGTGAGCTTGTTTATCGGGACTATTTATATAATGTTCAAAATAAACGTGAAAATGGCCTTATTTACGGTTATGACATTACCTTTAGCACTTATTTTGGCTTTAGTTTTAATTAAAAAAGCTCGCAAGTATATTGGATTGCAACAAAAAGAAATTAGTAACTTAAATGGTTTTATTAATGAACAGCTGAATGGGCAGGCTGTTATTATAACTAATGGCTTACAAAAACAGTCTGTTCAAGAATTTAAAGAATATAATAAGGCAGTTCGTAATGCAATGTTCAAAGGACAATTTTACTCAGGAATTTTATTTCCATTAATGAATGGTTTAGCTACTTTGAATTTTGCAATTGTAATTGCTGGCGGTACATATTTAATTTTAACTAATCAAGTATCTATGGCGGCCGGCTTAGGGTTAATGGTAATGTTCATTGAATATTTTTATACCTATTTCCAACCGCTTACTCAGCTTTCTTCATTATATAATTTAATTGAATTAGCTTTGACAGGAGCGAAAAGATTAGCAAAAGTTGAGCAAGAAAAAGAAGAAAAGCGTGTAAGTGATGGAAAAGAACTGACTCCTTTGAAGCAGGGATTAGCCTTAGAAGATGTCCATTTTGGATATAATAAAGATAAAGAAATTTTGCATGGAATTAATATTTCTGTTCCTAAAGGGAAAACTGTTGCTGTAGTTGGTCCAACAGGCTCTGGAAAGACGACGATAATGAATTTAGTAAATCGTTTTTATGATGTTGATTCTGGACGAATTACTATTGATGGTACAGATATTCGTAAATTTACAATTGCTTCACTTAGAAATAGTGTCGGAATTGTTTTACAAGAGTCAGTTGTGTTTTCGGGAACCATTTTTGAAAATATTGCCTTTGGCAAGCAAGATGCGACTTTAGCTGAAGTAGAGGCTGCAGTAAAGAAAGCACAGATTCATGATTATATTTTAAGTTTGCCCAAGGGTTATGAAACAGAGATTAGCGAAAATGGTGATACATTTTCAACAGGACAAAAGCAATTAATTTCAATAGCAAGAACTTTACTAACAGATCCGGATTTTCTAATCTTAGATGAAGCTACTTCAAATGTTGATACTGTCACTGAAGAAAAAATTCAAGTAGCAATGGATGAGGTGGTTAAAAATCGAACTAGTTTTGTAATCGCTCATCGACTCAAAACTATTATCAATGCAGATAAAATTGTAGTTCTCAAAGATGGTACCGTTCTTGAAGAAGGCAGTCATAAAGAACTTCTTAACCGAAAAGGATTTTATTATAAGTTATATACAGATCAGATGGTATTGGATTAAATTTAGACAAATATTGAATTAAGTTAGCATGTAAAAGTGCTAACTTTTTTAATATCTGATAAAAAAAGGTAAAATAGATTTATGTACTTATATTCAATATTTGAAAGGAGAACTAATATGGGAGCGATTATTGAATTTAAAAATGTTGATAAATACTATGGAAAATATCATGCCTTAAAAAATATCAACTTAGAAATAGATGAGGGAGAAATCGTCTCAATTATTGGCCCATCTGGTTCAGGAAAGTCCACATTGATTAGAACAATGAATGGATTGGAAAAAATTAATAGCGGTCAGTTAATTGTAACGGGGTATGATTTAGCTGATAAAAAAACCGATATTAATAAAATTAGAAAGAATGTAGGTATGGTATTTCAACATTTCAATTTATATGAAAACCATACTGTTTTAGAAAATATTATGCTAGCTCCACGTATTGTTTTGAAGCGACCAGAAGCTGAAAACAAAGAGATTGCAATGAAGCTTTTGAAAAGAGTAGGCTTGGAAGAAAAAGCTGATTTACTTCCAAAACAACTGTCTGGCGGACAAAAACAACGCGTGGCAATTGCAAGATCACTGGCAATGAAACCTAAAGTGATTTTATTTGATGAACCAACTAGTGCGCTTGACCCTGAAATGATTCAAGATGTATTAGATGTTATGAAATACATCGCTCAAGCAGGAATTACAATGGTTGTTGTAACTCATGAAATGGGGTTTGCTCGTGAAGTGGGAAGCCGCTTACTCTTTTTTGATAAAGGAGAGGTATTGGAAGATTCCCACAATCCTAAAGAATTTTTCGCTCATCCTAAAACTGAAAGAGCAAGAGAATTTTTAAGTAAAGTTATTAGTCACTAGGAGAATAAAATGAAGAAATTTTGTAAGTGGATTTTTGCTTCATTTTCTTTGTTATTTCTTTTAACATTATCAGCTTGTCAAAAATCAAGTAAAAGTTTAGATACTTATGACAAGATAAAAGCTTCTCAGACGATTACATGGGGTGTAAAAGCTGATACTCGTCTCTTCGGAATAATGAACATTAAAACTAGTCAATTAGAAGGATTTGAAATTGACTTAGCAAAAGACTTATCAAAGAAAATGTTAGGTAAAAATGTTAAAGTAAATTTAGTTCAAACAACAGCTAAAACTAAAATCCCATTGTTACGTAACGGTAGTGTAGATGCACTTTTATCAACAATGACAATTACTGAGGAAAGAAAAAAGATTGTTGATTTTTCAACACCATATTTTAATGCTGGGCAAGCTATCTTAGTTCCTAAAAATAGTAAGTTAAAAAATGTTTATGATTTGAAAAAAAGGGGCATTACAGTTTTAGCAGTAAAGGGAACAACCGCTGTTGCAAATATTAAGAAATTTGCACCTAAGGCGAATGTTTCAGAATATGATGATTATGGACAGGCTTTCAGTGCTTTGAAAGCAGGACAAGGACAGGCTTTAACTACTGATAATGGTATTTTAGCTGGTATTGCTGATGAAAATCCTGGTTTTAAAATAGTTGGAGGAACCTTTACTAGTGAACCTTATGGTATCGCAGTTAGAAAAGGTGATACCAAGCTTCGTAACAAGCTTGACCAAGCCTTAGAAGAATTAAAGGCTGATGGTACTTATCAAAAGCTATTAAAAAAATGGTTTAGTGGTATACCAGGGTTTAGTATTAAGGAGGCAAGTAGATGATTGAAATTTTGCAAAATAATTGGTCAAACCTGCTTTCTGGATTTGGCGTAACGATTATGATTAGCATAATTAGTTTATGTGCTTCGTTAATCTTAGGAACTGTTTTTGCAATTATGGAAGTAGTACCTAATAAAATTGCTCAAGCGGTAGCTCATACTTATATTGAGCTTTTTAGAAACATTCCTTTATTAGTTATTACTATGATTTTTTATTTGATTGTTCCGCAATATCTTTTTAAAATATCTGGCTTTACTGCAGGTTGTATCGGTTTATCTTTATACGCGTGGTGCTAGTT
>NZ_JBLTIM010000008.1:0-124039 GCF_055362665.1 Lactobacillus fornicalis | reverse complement strand
CATATAAGTGGAGATGAGGGAAAATATTCTAAAACTGAAAGAGCCGGACTAATTTTTATTATTCCATTTGTTCAGAGAATTCGTAAAGTGTCATTAGCCCTTCAACCACTCGAAATTAGTAAGTATTCAATTATTACCAAAGATAATGCTGAAGTTTCAACTAGTTTAACCTTGAATTACCAAGTAACTGATTCATTCAAGTATTTCTACAACAATACCGATTCAGTTGAGTCAATGGTGCAACTAGTTCGGGGACACTTGCGTGATATCATTGGTCGAATGGATTTAAATGATGCTTTAGGTTCAACTAGCCAAATTAACGCCCAGCTTGCTGAAGCAATTGGTGATTTGACCAATGTTTATGGTATTCGAGTAATTCGGGTAAACGTTGATGAATTACTTCCAAGTAAAGAAATCCAACGTGCAATGGATAAGCAATTGACAGCTGATCGTGAAAAAACTGCTACAATTGCTAAAGCTGAAGGGGAAGCACGAAATATCGAATTGACCACCAAGGCAAAAAATGATGCCTTAGTTGCTACGGCAAAAGCTCAAGCCGAAGCGATTAAAACCCAAGCTGATGCAGAAAAATACCGGATTGAACAACTGAAAGCTGCTTTAGCAAATGCCCCTGAAGACTACTTTAAGAATCAAAGTATTGCTGCTTTCAAGGATTTAGCTAATGGTGAAAATAACTTAATTGTGATGGATAAGGATAACTTAACGCAATTAGGTAACATCCCTGCTGTTAAAGAAATTTGGAAAAAGCAAGATTAAGATTAGTTAGCTACAACTAAAATGCATAAAAAAGCCATCTCTAATTGAGATGGCTTTTATTTACTTATTCTTTTTATGCATTCTTCTGAAATAGTATTCCGTTGCACTTGCTAATAATACTAATGCACCAACTGTAACTGAAATTCTTGTTTCATCATTTAAAAACATAAAAATTACAATTAACACTAAAACAGCAAAAGCAAAAAAGTTAGAGTACGGATATAAGGGTAATTTGAATGGATGGTCTTTCATAATTTCCGGATTATTTTTTCTAAACTTATATTCAGCCATTAAAATTACAAACCAAGCCACCATTCCTGGTAAAACTGACGAACTATAGACAATAACAAATATTTCATCCATTGTTTTGTTAACAGTTGAAAGAATAAAGTTCAATACAAATCCAATTAAAATTCCGGAAGTAATCCCAACAATAGCCTTACTTGGAACAATTTTCTTAGAAATCTGTCCAAAAATCTTTGGAGCATCGCCCTCATTCGCTAATTTAAAGAGCATTCTACTTGAAGAATATATCCCACTATTGGCACCTGATAAAGCAGCAGTTAAAACAACAAAGTTAATAATTGAAGCAGCACCAGTAATCCCTACTTTAGTAAAAGTTTCCACAAATGGTGAGCCAATTGCTGAAAGTTGATTCCAAGGATAGATTGAAACAATAACAAAAATCGCACCAACGTAGAAAATCAGAATTCTCCATAGAACGGACTTAACACTTTTAACAACGGCTTGCTTAGGATTAGCAACTTCACCAGCACTAATTCCAATTAATTCAATTCCTTGATATGAACCAACAATAATTGACATTGAAAAAATGAAGCCCTTTAAACCACCAGTAAAGAAGCCGCCGTGACTCCATAAGTTGCTAAAGCCGACAGGTTTCCAATTATTACCAAACCCAAGCAAAATTACTAAAAGTCCAATGATAATCATCAAAACAATCGTTACAACTTTAATCATTGAAAACCAAAATTCAAGACTAGCATAAGCTTTGGCACTTGCTAAATTCGCCAATAGTAAGAACCCTATAATAATTATCCCTACTAAAAGAGCTGGAGTTTTTGGCCACCAAAACTTCAAATATTCAGTTGCCGCTACAACTTCACTAATTCCAACCACGATATATTGAAAAACCGCAGCCCATTCAGCCATATTTCCGGCTAATGGGTGAACATATTCAGTTGCATAATCAGCAAATGACCCTGTTCCAGGGTTAACATAGAGCATTTCACCTAACGCTCTCATAACAATATAAAGAATAAGTCCAACAAAAATATATGCCAAAAGCACAGAAGGTCCTGTCCATTTAATGGTTGAGGTTGATCCCATAAAAAGTCCAACACCAATTGCACCACCAAGGGAAATCATTTCCATTTGGCCGGCAGTCATTGATCTCTTTAACTTTGGAGCCTTATTTTCAGCCATGACTATCTCCTCCCACTTTTAATCCATGTCTTAAAACATATACAACAGCAGCCACTATTAAAACTAACAATCCTGCTATAACTGAAACTCTCGTTTCACTATTAATAAACATAAATCCAACAATAACAAGTAACATTGCAAAAGCAAAGTAATTAGAATATGGATATAATGGCAACTTAAATGGGTGATCTTTCAATAGTTCTGGATTATTTTTTCTGAATCTTAATTCTGCAAGCAAAATTACAAACCAAGGTATCATACCTGGAAGAACTGATGAACTAAATACAATTACAAATAAGTCCTCAGTTGATTTGCTAAATTGAGATGCAAAAACATTCAAAACAAAGCCTAAGAAAATACCAGAAGAAATTCCCATAATTGCTCTACTTGGAACTACATGTTTTGACAAATAGCCAAACACCTTAGGTGCATCGCCTTCATGAGCTAACTTGAATAACATTCTACTTGAAGAATAAATTCCACTATTTGCACCAGATAAAGCTGCTGTTAAAACAACAAAGTTAATAATTGAAGCAGCTGCAGTAATTCCCACCTTAGCAAAAGTAGTTACAAATGGAGAACCAAGACTAGATAACTGATTCCATGGATAAATTGTTACAATTACAAAAATTGCCCCTACATAGAAAATTAAAATTCTAAATAAAACAGACTTGACACTCTTAACAACAGCTTCTTGTGGATTTTCAACTTCACCTGCACTAATTCCAAGTAACTCAATTCCTTCATAAGAGCCAACAATAATTGACATTGAAAAAAAGAAGCCTTGTACACCACCAGTAAAGAAGCCACCATGACTCCACAAATTACTAAAACCAGTTGGGTGTCCACCATTACCGAATCCAAAGAAAATTACTAAAAAGCCTAAAATAATCATCAAAATAATAGTAACGACTTTAATCATTGCAAACCAAAACTCTAAGTTTGCATAAGCTTTCGCACTTGCTAAATTTGCAAGTAATAGGAAAGCAATGATAATTACCCCAGACCAAAAAACATTTACTTGTGGCCACCAAAATTTCAAATATTCAGTTGCTGCAACAACCTCACTCATTCCAACAACGATGTATTCAAAAACATTAGCCCATTCAGCCATATACCCTGCCATTGGGTGAACATATTCAGTTGCATAATCTGCAAAAGAACCAGTTCCTGGATTAACATAGAGCATTTCACCTAATGCTCGCATAACAATGTATAAAATTAATCCAACAAACATATATGCTAATAAAACGGATGGTCCTGTCCACTTGATAGTTGAAGTTGATCCCATAAAAAGTCCAACACCAATTGCACCACCAAGGGAAATCATTTCCATATGCCCAGCAGACATCGAACGCTTTAACTGCGGAGCAGAACTAGTTTTTTTATCCATAAAAATCCTCTCACTCTGAACAAGTTAGCTTAGTAACTTATTCAGCAAATTTCTTTTCTTATTGTAAGTTATCTATTTGTCTATAGCAAATTCAGGTTTATTAATAATGAAAAATCATTTTACCTAAAAAATAGAAAATAGGCACCAATAAACTTGGCAATAAATCCAAACTTTTAATTTCACGAATTTTTAACAAGCTAATTCCACTTGCTGTAATCAGAAAGCCACCAACAAGACAAAGCTCATTAACTAATTCCATACTAAAGAAATTTGCAAAGCCTACTTTAACAAGACAAAAGATCAAGAAAAACCAGCCTAATAAAATAGGTGTTTCCAAAAGCATCCCCCAACCAAAACTAGCACCAAAAATAATAGCACATACAAAAGTTAAAGATGCATTAGTCAATAAAAAAGTTAAATCACCAGTCTTAGCTGCATTTATTGGCCCCAATAAACTAAGTGCCCCAATACAATCTAAAAAAGTAGCGGTTGCGACACCTTTTGCCAATTCACTGGTAAACTTGGTTTCAAGTAAACTTTCAACATGTTGGTCAACTTCAAAGAATTTACCTATTAAAGCCCCTAAAGTTAAGCTCACAACAAATAAGAGGGGGAAATTTGACTTATTCATGTAGTTAACCACAGTATTAACTCCAACTCCCAATGCGGCCAAGCCCAGAGCAAGCCAGAGAGCATCAATATATTTCTCTTTTAAATGCTGCTTAAACAGACATCCGATTGCTGTTCCAATCACTACAGCCAATCCGTTAATTAAAATACCAATCAAAATTTCACGTCCCACAAATCAATTTAACTTATTTTTTATCTTTATCATTTTATATAAAATGATTTCATTTTTCCAATCAAAACATTTACTTTTTCTAAAATTGGTAACACTAACTTATTTTTTTCATCAAAGAAAAGTCATATTTGTCAGTTAAATTATAGCCAGTGAATGAAAGGAGTTCTACACTTATGAAAAGAAAGAAATTAAAGCTCATTAGCATTCCTTTAATAGCATTAACAATTGCTGGTGAAACAGCAATTATCACTAATCAAAATGTGAGTGCTGCTAATACTACCCCACCCTCAATGCCTTCTGGTTCAAAAAAAGGTGGTGCTAATACCCAAAGTTATGATTATACTGGTAGTTTATCCGCTTCAGTCTTAGCAAATTCAACTAGTCGCAAATTACTCAATAAAACCTTATCTAGTTCAAGCAAAGATAAAAACGTTGCGTTAATAGAAAATGCCGGCACATTAACTTTAAATCGCGTTACCTTAAACAAAACAGGTTCTTCATCTAATGATGATAATAACAACTTTTATGGAACCAATTCTGTCTTACTAGCAACTGGAAAAAAGTCTACTGCATATATTAAGAATTCAAAAATCAAAAGTAATGCAACTGGCGCTAATGGAATTTTTGCTTCAAATAAAGCAACTATTTATGCAAATAACACCTCTATCACAACAACTGGTTCGGCCAATTCACGTGGTTTAGATGCAACTTATGGTGGTACAATTATTGCCAATAAATTAAGCATTTCTACTAAGGGAGATCATTCTGCAGCCTTAGCAACTGACCGTGGAGGCGGAAACGTAAGTGTCACTAACTCTAAACTAAAAACCGCTGGTAGTGGCTCTCCATTAATTTATTCAACTGGAAATATTGAAGTAAATAACGTAACTGGGACCGCTACTGGCTCTCAAATTGCTGGTATGGAAGGTTACAACAACATTTATATTTCTAATTCTAAGTTATCATCTACTAACAACAAAAAAACGGGCTCTGATCCAATTAAAAATGGTGTAATTCTCTACCAGTCAATGTCAGGTGACGCTGATACTTCAACTAGTGAATCCGCAAAATTTCAAGCTGTAAATTCTAGCTTGTCAACTTCAATTGATTCTGGCGCAATGTTTTATGTTACTAACACTAGCGCCAATGTAGTACTCAAAAATACTAAGTTAAATTTCAATTCAAATAAAGTGAACTTATTAACCATTGAAGGTAATAACTCAAACTTTTGGGGCAGTGCTGGTTCAAATGGTGGTAAAGTAACTTTCACTGGCATTAAGCAAAAATTGAACGGTAACATCTCAGTTGATAATATTTCTAGTCTTAAGCTTTATTTGTTAAAGAATTCAACTTATACTGGTAAAACTTCAATCACAACCAATTCCAAGGCAACAAGTTCTAGCAAAACTTCTGCTCCAATTACAATCAATCTTACTAAAGGCTCCAAATGGGTAGTAACTGGCAATTCAACTGTAAGTAATTTAAATGTTGAAGCAGGTGCAAAAATTGTTGATAATTCAGGTAAAACTGTTACTATTGTCAATTCAGCTGGTAAAACCTTAGTTAAAGGAACCAGTAAATATAAAATTACTGTAAATGGAAGCTATAGTAAAAAAGTAACAACTAGTTCTGCTAACAAATTAAGTAAAAGTAGTGTTTCAAGAACAGCTTTTGACAAATATTTCAACACTAAGACTGAATTTTCATATTAAAAAATAAAAAGAAGCAGCTAACGTACTAAACACATTGAACATTTAGCAGTTAATTGCTTCTTTTATTTTTGTTTTTTTCTTTCAAAAAGCACTTTTTAGCTTAAAAACATTGATATACCAACATTCTTAGTCCCATATAAGGAGTGTACAGGATTTGAACCTGCGCGCCGAAAAAATCGGTTCGCCGGATTTCGAGTCCGGTGCATTACCACTCTGCCAACACTCCATGACTAGACTCCATTATAGCGAAAAATAACTTTTAAGTCTAAAACTTTTACAAAAAATATACCTCTTTTTCTAATATCTGTTAAAATAACTAAATGAATGCGAGGTAGTTATCGTGAATTTATCTTGGTTAATTGCCCTTATATTGAGTGCAACGATTTTGTTTATTTTGATTTATAAACTTGAAAATTCAAAAAAGTTTCGCCATCTCGACAGTAGTTGGCACCAACGGTTAATCCACCCAGTTCAAGGTAGTTTTTGGTCAATAATTGAATTTTTAAATGAGCCAAAGCTAATAGCTTTTTGGGACACCTTGCTTGCAGCAGTTTTACTATTCAATGGTGAAATAAAGAAAGCAATATGGGTTTTAGTTACTTTGGCTATTACAGATATTATAGGTATTTTGTTAAAGCATACGATTAAAAGAAAAAGGCCTAGTGAAAACACTCGTCAATCATATTCTTTTCCTAGTGGTCATGTTTTAAGTATTACTAGTTTAAGCTTAATTATTTGGCAGATTTATGGCGGGATTCTCGGAGTTAGTTTATTCTTTGTCTTATTTTCACTTTGGTGTTTAGTTGTTTTTTCAAGAATTATTTTGAAAGCACATTATCCTTCTGATATTGTCGGCGCAACTGCTCTTTCTATCTTTTGTTTTCTGCTAACAATGCCGTTTATTGCTTAAATATTAAATAAAAAAGCTCCGTTAAATAACGGAGCTTTTTCTTTAGGTTTTTATCTAGCAGTCTGTACCTCATAGTAAAAATAATCTTTTAGGAAAGAATGTAGTTAAACTAAATTAGTGGGAGAAAAGCCTAACTACAAATTAGAAATGTTTCGAATAAATACTAGCATATTAGGGGGGGAGCTAGTGTGGGTAGAATAATTGCTTCTAATTGGAGTTGTGGGAGTTCTTTCCATCAATGAATAAGATTAATGATGAATATTTTGACTATTAATCCAGTTTTTACCTCATCGTTTAAAAACTGTTATTTAACTAACTAGAATAAATTGTTTCATTTTTCAAGCTAAAAAGCCTGTTTTTCTTGAAACTATAGTATAGTTTAACAAGTTTTCTTATTTTAAACAAGTAAAATATTGATAGAATTTTGCTATTCTTTTCAATGATAGATATAGTTTTACTATCAAGTGTTATTTATTTAGTTATTTTATTAATTAATAAAAAAGGCGGCTTAATTTTCAAAGCCAACCATTAATCCACCCTTTTCGGCATAAAAACTACAAAGACCATGACAAATGCCAATTTCTATTTGCGCTTCAGGATACTTCTCACTAATTTTTTCTTTTAAACTTTCGGCATCCTTCAAATTATCAACATGATCAATATAGACTTTGCCACCTGAATAATTTTGCTTTTCCATATTTTTAAAAAGCTCTAAAACTGTTTTCTTACTCCCTCGCGCTTTACCCAAAGGCTCAAGAGTTCCCTCAGCACTTGCCTCACCAATCATCCGAATATGTAACATACCAGCAATTCTAGCAGCTGCTGAACTAATTCTGCCATTTACTGCTAAATTATGAAGTGATTCCAAACTAAATAATAAGTGTGTACTAGCTTGATAAGTTTTAATACTTTCACCAATAGAATTAAAACTAGTATTTTGAACCAATTCTATTAATTTATCTACCAATAATTTAAGTTCTGGTCCAGCTGATTTAGAATCAAGTACTAGAACCTCACTATCTGGATTTTCTTCTTGATAGATTTCTACAGCCTGTTTTGCGGATGAATATGTACCACTTAAACCACTAGTAACTGTTAAAATAATCGCCTTCTTACTGCCAGCCAAAGCATCAAGCCATTCTTGCAAATTAGGACATGAAGTACCTGACTTTTCTTTATTTTCATAAATTTTATCTAAAAAAGCTGAATAATCCATTTGATCATTATCTAAAAAAGTTTGATTACCTAAATTAATTGTTAATGGTACAACCGTTAAATTGCTTTTTGAATCTGACTTCAAGTTACTACTTGAATCAACTATTAATTTAATTTCTTCCATAGTTCTCTCTTTTTTGTTTACTTTCGTTAATAAAAATCTCTTTATCAGTTTTTTAATAACCGATAGTGCTATGATAATGTTTATTAAATATAAAAGTCAAGTCAAAGGAGTTATTTATGGAAAATTCATCAATCTTAAACCAGATTCAATCTGACGTTGCAAAATTTTCACTCCCCGCTTTTAGTGAAATTCCCGATATCGGACTATATCTTGAGCAAACCTGCCAATTTATCAATCAAAGCTTAGCACCCTTTTCTGAACTATATTTAACTAATTCTATGATTAGCAACTACGTAAAAAAGGGAATCATTGAAAAACCAATCAAGAAACGTTATAGTCGACAGCAAATTGCGCGTCTAATTTTTATTGCATTTGCTAAGCCAGTCCTTTCACTTGATAATTTAAAGGTTGCCATAAAAATGCAAGATAACAGCTATAATATTGATGTCGCTTATCAATATTTAAGAGAAGAAAGTATTAACTGTTTAGAATACGTTTATCAGTTAAAAACTCAACTTGATAATATTGGAAAAACTCAAACTACAGAAAAAGAAATTTTGCGCAACATAATTTTAGCGGCAGTTCATGAAATTTATTTAAATTCTTATTTTTCAGTAACGAAATAGTTAATTAGATTATTTTTTTGATAAACTATTTTAAAGAAACTATTGTAGACATGGGGGAAATGTATGGAAACACAATTACATGGCCTTACTTCTGCTGAAGCAGAAAAACGGCTGAAAAAGGATGGTCCAAATGAAGTACCAGAACCTGAATTTAATTTTTGGAAAGCTTTCTTATCTAAGTTATGGAATCTATCTGCTTGGATTTTAGAGGCTGCTTTACTACTTGAATTAGTTTTAGGAAAAGGTATTCAAGCTGGATTCGTCTTATTAATGCTGTTATTTGCAGCATACAATGGAGCTACTCAAAAGAAAAAGTCTCGCAGAGTTTTAAATGATATTTCTCATGAGCTAACCCCTACTGTAGCTGTAGAACGTGATGGTAAGTGGATTAAATTAAATTCCAAACAATTAGTTGTTGGAGATTTAATAAATTTAAAGCGCGGAGATGTTTTAGCTGCCGATGTTAGTTTAAAAGATGGTAAAATCACTTGCGATGAAAGCTCTATAACTGGTGAATCCGCACCAGTTAATAAGCAATTAAATGATACTGCTTATGCTGGAACAACTGTTGTAGATGGTTCTGGTTTAGCAATTGTCACAGCAACTGGTGCTAATTCCCGTTCAGGTAAAACTATTAATCTGATTAATCAATCAGCTGCTCCAGGACACTTACAACAATTGTTAACTAAGATTATTTTTTACCTTTGTATGCTTAGTTTGACTCTGACAATTATTATCATTATTGCTGCTTTTATGCGCGGAGAAGGTATTCACGGAGTAATCCAAATGCTACCTTTCCTTGCTATGATGTTCATTGCTTCAATTCCAGTTGCTATGCCATCAACGTTTGCAATTTCTAATTCATTTGAAGCCAAGCGTTTAAGTAAAGAAGGCGTCTTAACTTCTGATTTAACAGGAATTCAAGATGCTGCCAACCTAAATTTAATTTTATTAGATAAAACTGGCACAATTACTGAAAATAAAACAGCTGTGTCTAGTTTGACTAACTTGAGTTCATTATCAGATTCTGAAGTTTTACAATTTGCTGAAGCTGCCACTGATAAACGTAACACCTCAATAATTGATGCTGCAATTATTGAATATTCAGAACAAAAAGGCCTTACTTCTCTAACTCCAGAAAAATTTGTCCCATTTACTTCTGATACTGGATATTCTGAAGCAGTTGTAAATGGTCAAAATTTAAAACTTGGCTCATTTAAACAATTATCTTTAATTGATACTAATGCCAATGAAAAAATTAAAGACATCGATTTTACAGCTGGCCGTTCTGTTGCATTGCTAATTGACAATAAGTTAGCTGCGGTCTTTATATTGCAAGATAAAGTAAGAAGTGATTCTAAAGCTGCTTTGGCAGAACTCAAAAAGCGTGGTATTCGACCAATAATGTTAACTGGTGATAATCAACGAACTGCCGCAGCTGTAGCAAAACAAGTTTCATTAACTGGAAATGTAATTTCTATTCATGACTTTAATGAACAAACAGACTTAGATTCTCTTGCAGGAATTGCTGATGTTTTACCAGAAGACAAGCTTAAAATGGTCAAATTCTTCCAAGAAAAAGGCTTTATCGTTGGAATGACTGGTGATGGTGTCAACGACGCTCCTGCTTTAAAACAAGCAGAAGTTGGTATTGCTGTAGCTAACGCTGCCGATGTTGCTAAGCGAAGCGGTAAGATGGTATTACTTGATGATGGTTTAATGCCAATTGTTAAAATCTTAGATGCTGGTCACAGAGTTTACCAAAGGATGACGACTTGGTCATTAACTAAGTTATCAAGAACTGCTGAGTTAACAATGATTTTAACCTTTGGATATCTTTTATTTGGATATCTACCAATGGCCTTAAATGCGATGGTTATTTACACTATTATGAATAATATGGTTACTATGATGATTGGAACAGACAATACCCATATTACTTATAAACCTGAAAATTGGAACATAGACCGAATGGCAAAAGTTTCAATGTCACTGGCTTCTGGTTGGACATTAATTGGTTGTTTATTTGTTTGGTTTATGAACAATAAACTAGGTTTCACGCAAGGTCAAGTTGGAACAATGGTTTACGTATACTGCGTGTTAAGTGCGATGTTAATCGTATTAATAACTAGAACCAAAACTTACTTCTGGCAATCACATCCATCCCGTTTAGTAGGTACAGTTCAAATTATTGATGTAGCCTTAACCTTTGCATTAGCGTTACTTGGAATTGCAATGACACAGATTTCGATAATTAATCTTGGCTTAGTTATTATCGTTTCTCTAATAAGCGCAATAATAATTGACTTAATTTATCAGCCTATTATGAAAAATAGATAATTCTGATATGCAAAAAGCTCACTTCAAATGAAGTGAGCTTTTTCTTATTCAATATAATTAAGCACCATGGTATTGAACAAGTGAAAAGATATCAATATTTGGCAACTTTTCTCTACCCTTTAAATCAGGTAATTCAACATAAAAAGCTGCACCAACTACTTCTCCACCAAGCCGTTCAATCAATTCAATAGCAGCATGTAAAGTTCCAGCTGTTGCCATCAAGTCATCACAAATAACAACTTTTTGACCTGGTTTAATAGCATCTTTATGCATTTCTAAACTATTTGAACCATATTCTAAATCATATGATGCTCTTTCAACTTCACGAGGTAATTTGTGAGGCTTTCTTGCAGGAACAAATCCTACTCCTAATTCAGTAGCAACTGGACATCCCACAATAAAACCACGTGCTTCTGGTCCAACAATTACGTCTGCACCACGTTTTTTGGCATATTCTGCTAATTCATGAGTTGCAGCTCTAAAGATTTCACCATCAGACAAGATAGGAGTGATATCCCGAAAAACAATTCCCTTATTAGGAAAATCCTGCACGCTTGCAATATACTTCTTAAAATCAACTGTCATGTTGATAACGACCTCCGTTATTTTAAATGCTGGTTAACATACGCTAGCAATTGACTAGACGGCATGGTTCTCAAACTTGTTACAAAATTCAGCTGTGACTGCGTCCCTAAGAAATAGCGCGAATCAGTTAATTTTTTATGATTAGCCACCTTATTTGGAACAAGTTCTGCCTTATCCATTTTAACAAACTCTAGCTCTAAAAACACCCTCAAAATAAAGTAAATACTATCTCCATCAAGACCAAGATATGGTGCTACAAGCCGATAATCTTCTGGTTTAAGATTGGGGTGTGAATAAACATATTTTAATGTTTTAGCAAACTCTGTTCGACTAGGCATCATCGAAATTGGTAATTGATCTATCATAAATCGTAAATATAATTGCTGATATTCGTTTTTTAGAACTTGATCCAATTCCTGACGATTATGTGGCGCATCAAGCAAAGTAACAATCTCTCCGCTTCCTTCATAATCTTTTGCCAAAATAATTTTATCTTGGTCAATTCCCAACTGACCAACTGCCTTATTTAAATTATGTTCATCAAACAAAACAAACCGATCCGCAAAACCTAAAATATGCCTTTGTCTTCGAAAATCTATTGCCTTATTCTTGCCTAAAGAAAAACTTGGTACACCAAAATCTATTGATTTCAGTTGCCCCTGCAGAGAAAGCTTCTTTTGCCACATATTTTTACTAATGTTCAAATAAATTGCTGTAACATATGGTAACAAGTTCTGAGTCAAATAGGCCATATTAAAACCTATTATTTTCAAGTTGCCAACATTAAATTTTAAGTGGTTTTTATCTTTTCCAATTACAAATAAAGAAGAAATTTCTGGTTCCTTAACGCAATATACCGGCTCTGGATTATCTGTTCCAAAAGGTCCAACTTTTTTCATATCATCTAAAATTGATAAATCAACACTATTGGTATCTAAATCCAAATCATAATAATCAATAGCATTATTCGAACTAGCTTGATAACTATTTTCAAATGCTTTCCGCAAAGAATTAATCTTATCTTCTTTTAGTGACAGACCACAAGCAAAATCATGTCCACCAAAATTTTCAAATAAAGAATCTTTTAATTTAAATAAGGCCTCAAATAAATTAAAACCTGCATTACTTCTTCCAGATCCTTTGACTAAGCCATCTTCATTTTTAGTGAGTAAAATTGTTGGTTTATGAACTTTTTCTACTATTTTATTCGCTACTAAACCCAAAACCCCTTCGTGCCAGCTAGAATCATATAAAACTAAAGTATTTTGGCTATTGTATCCAAATTTCTTTATTTGATTTAAAGCAGACTCATATACTTTTTGGGTCAATTCTTTACGTTCATTATTTAATTCTTCAACTTTTTTGGCTAATTTTTGGGCTTCCTCTAAGTCGTCTGATAAAAGTAAATCAACAGCTAATCTTGCACTTGCTAATCTACCTGTTGCATTTAACCTTGGAGCAATTTGAAAGCCAGTATCTGTTTCATCAATATTCCCTAACTCAAGCCCTGCTTCTTTAATTAAAGCGCGTAATCCTGGTCGTTGCGTATGATTTAGCAATTCTAAACCACGCTTAACAATAATATGGCCTTCTCCAGATACTTTCACCATATCACCTATTGTCCCAATCATCGCTAATTCTATTAGTTCAGGCATAGTATCTTCCATTAAGGCGCGGCATATTGTGTAAGCAACCCCAGCACCACAATAATCATCAAATGGATATTTTTGATTTGGATAATTACAGTGAACTATTGCTTTTGCCTCAGGCATTTGCTCTTGAAAACTATGATGGTCTGTCACGATAACATCACACCCATTATCTTGAGCATACCTCACTTCTTCAATCCCTGTTACACCATTATCAACGGTAATAATTAATTTAGTCCCATCTGCAACGATTTGTTGATAACGTTTCATACTTGGTCCATATCCATCTTTAAAACGATCAGGAATAAAGTAATGGACATCTGCTCCTAAAATTGCTAGGGTTTCATACATAATTGTTGTAGCAGTAATACCATCTGCATCATAATCACCATAAATTGTAATTTTTTCAAAATTATCAATTGCTTGATTAATGCGATCAACGGTTTCTTGCATCCCATGCATTAAATATGGATCTGCAAAATCTTCCTCTGTACTATTAAGCCAATAATTTAATTTCTCATCTGTGTTAATTTCACGCAAAGAAAATAACTTAGCCGTAAGTGGGCTAAGTTGATATTTTTCTATTAATTCACTCGATAATTCTGTTGCTTCTCTTTTTTTCCAAGTCATTATTTTAATTTAAATACACTCAAGTTCTTAGTTGTTGCTTTTTTGGTCTGGATTAATTTACCACGAACGGCCCAACGATTTATACCACCGTCAGCACATGTGATTAATGTTACGATATTACTTTTGGTATTATTGACTAACCAAACAGCGGTTGGATCTACAACTCGCTTCATGTAAATTCTATAAACATAAACTTTCTTTAAGTCAGTTAAATATACCTTTTGACCAATTTTGGTATCTTCAATTGGTGAAAATAAAACACCTTTGGCAGTCATATAGTGACCAGCTAATGGATAATTTCCTTTTCCCATCACTTGATCTTCTCTCATTGTACCAGCACCAGTAGACAATGAATCATCACTTAATCCTAGCAAAATTGGCAAATATAGATTAACTTTTGGAATCGCAATTGCACCTATAGCATTAGCGGTATTTTTTACACGTGAACGCGTAACCTTGGCAATATCAATATCCTGTACCTTGCTATAATCAAACATTCCTTTTTTCTTTTGATTAGCTGCTACTGTTTTTTTCGTTAGTCCTTGCAAGGTTGAAGTTTGGTTTTGTTTAACAAAATACTCTTGAATTGGACCATTAAAGACCAAAATAATACCAACAATGAATAAAATAACTGCTAAAACTCTTAATAAAATTGTTTTCTTGCTAGTTTTAGATTTCTTACTTAATTTTTGTTTATTGTCATCCGTCATTTTACTTTCCCTTGATATCGTCATCATTCATTTTCAAAACTGCCATGAAAGCATCCTGTGGAACTTCTACTTTTCCAACCGCCTTCATCCGTTTCTTACCACGCTTTTGCTTATCAAGCAATTTTGCACGTCGATCCGGATCACCAGTATGAATCCGAGCTGTAACGTCTTTACGATATGGTTTAATCGTTGCACGTGAAATGATTTTTGCACCAATAGCTCCCTGAATGTCAACTTCAAAATTCTGACGAGGAATAAGCTTTTTCAATAATGAAGTCATTTGGCGAGCACGAGCCTGTGCATCAGATCTGTGTGCAATAAAGCTTAACGCATCAATTGGCTCTTTATTGAGTAAGACATCAATTTTTACTAAATCAGTTGCGCGATAGCCAATGATTTCATAATCAAGCGATGCATACCCCTTAGTTGAGGATTTAAGATCATCGAAAAAGTCAAAAATTATTTCAGCTAAAGGAATATGATAAATAACATTTACTCGATATTTATCTAAATAGTCCATCGTTTGAAATTCGCCACGTTTTCTTTGACACAATTCCATTACAGGACCTACAAAATCATTAGGAACCATTATTTCAGCTTTAACATATGGCTCTTGAACTTCCTTATATTCACCCGCATCTGGTAAATCTGAAGGATTATCAATCACCTTGGTAGTTCCATCGTTCATTATCGCATGATAATCAGTAGATGGAGCCGTCATAATTAAATCAAGATCAAATTCTTGCTCTAATCTTTCTTGCACCACGTCCATATGAAGCAAACCTAAAAATCCACATCTAAAACCAAATCCTAACGCAGTTGAAGTTTCAGGTTCAAATTCAAGTGCAGCATCATTTAATTGCAACTTTTCTAAGGCTTCTTTCAAGTCGTCATATTTGCTATTATCAACTGGATACATCCCACTGAAAACCATTGGAGGAATTTGTCGATAACCTGGTAATGCTTCTTCAGTCGGCTTTTTTGCTGATGTAATTGTATCCCCAACTCTAGTTTCACGAACGGATTTAATATTAGCTGTTAAATAACCTACATCTCCTGCAACAAGCATATCTTTTTTTACAGGATGAGGGTTAGAAACACCCACTTCAGTAACTTCATACTTTTTGTGAGTATTCATAATTTCAATTTCGTCTCCAGGCTTTACCATTCCATCTTCAATTCGAACAGCTAAAACAACCCCACGGTAATCATCATATTTAGAATCAAAAATCAAAGCCTTAAGAGGTGCTTCCAAATCTCCCTGTGGTGCCGGAATGTCAGTTACAATTCGCTCAAGCAACTCTGGAATTCCTAATCCAGTTTTACCAGAAACTTCAACTGCATCACTAGCATCAAGACCTAACATTTCTTCAATTTCCATTTTGGCGTTTTCAGGGTCTGCAGATGGTAAATCTATTTTATTGATAACAGGCAAAATTTCTAAATCATCATCAATTGCTAAATAAGTGTTAGCCAAAGTTTGAGCCTGTACACCTTGAGAAGCATCAACTACTAACAAAGCCCCTTCGCATGCGGCAAGCGAACGTGATACTTCATATGAAAAATCAACGTGTCCTGGGGTATCAATCAAGTGAAAAATATAGTCTTCGCCATCTTTAGCATGATACTTTACTTCAACTGAGTTTAACTTAATAGTAATACCTCTTTGACGCTCTAAAGGCATATCATCAAGCATTTGACTTTTCAGTTGTCTTTGAGCAACAGTATCAGTTAATTCCAAAATTCTATCAGCAATCGTTGATTTACCATGGTCAATATGGGCAACGATTGAAAAATTACGAATGTGTTTTTGATAATCTTTAAGTTTTTTGAGGTCCATATAGTTCCATCCTTTTTAGTCTATTCCTATTATAGCAAATAGGCATTAAGGGACAAATAAAAAGAGAAAATCTCACTAATATTTAGCTATATATTAATTCAAGTAAAATAATATTAAGTTTTATAGTCAATGCTAACAAAAAAAGAGCCTTACAGCTCTTTTTACTAATTCATAATTTAGCCTAATTTGTCTTTTAATCGTTCAAAGAAGTTTTTTTCCTGCGGAGTTATTGAGTCTCCGCCAGCTTTAACGAAATCAACCAAGGCTTGTTTTTGTTTGTCGTTAATTGACTTAGGGATTACTACTTCAACAGTTGAGATCTGGTCACCTTTGCCATCTCCACGAAGATAAGGTACACCTTCTCCACGAATAGTGAACTTAGCACCAGGTTGAGTGCCAGCAGGGATTTTCAGACTAGTTTCGCCATTAACAGTCTTAATTTTAATTTCATCACCCAAAGTTGCTTGAGCAAATGAAATTGGAACAGTTGTATAAATTGTGTTACCACGACGAGTGAAGTCTTTACTTGGTCTAATTCGAAAGACAATGTATAAGTCACCATAAGGTCCACCATTTTTCCCAGCTTCACCTTGACCACTCAATCGAATTTGTTGACCATTGTCAATCCCAGCAGGGATCTTAACTTCAAGAGTTTGCTTTTTATCAGTATGACCTGCACCATGACAAGTAGCACAAGGATGTTCAATAATAACACCTTTTCCATGACACTTATCACATAAAGTCTGTCTTTGAATTACACCAAGCATGGATTGTTGAGTAACTGTCATATATCCACTACCATGACACTTGTCACAAGTAATCGGATGGGTTCCCTTCTCTGCCCCAGTACCATGACAAACTTCGCAAGTTTCACTTCTAGTGTAAGTTACGTTAGAAGTCTTACCTTTAATGGCATCCATGAAGTCAATTGTCATTGTATAGTCTAAATCGTCACCTTTAACAGGGGCTGTTGGATCAACATGTCTTTGACTAGCTCCACCAAAAATATCACTAAAAATATCGCCAAAACCACTAAAGTTACTGAAATCACCATATTGACCATTACCAGCACCATATCCGGCCTGACCATTTACACCAGCTTGGCCAAATTGATCATATTGTGCGCGTTTTTGCTTATCATGTAATACTTCATAAGCTTCGTTAACTTCTTTAAATTTTTCTTCTGCGTCTGGTGCTTTATTAATATCTGGGTGATATTTTTTGGATAACTTCCGGTAAGCTCTCTGGATATCTTGCTCACTCGCATTTTTATCCAATCCCAGAATGTCATAGTAATCGCGACTTGTCGCCATTTTCTAACGCTCCTTATCTTTGATAAAAGAAAAGGACTAAAATTAGTCCTTAACTTTCAACCATTATAGCATTACTTGTCAGGGTTTACTTTTTTAAAGTCACCATTGACAGTATCTCCATTATTGCCATCATTATTATCTGATGGGTTTGGACCAGCTTGGCCTGCTTGACCTTGAGCACCATTGGCTTGATACAACTTAACTGCTAAATCTTGTGCAACCTTAGATAAAGCGTCCTTCTTTTCTTTCATTTCATCTAAGTTGTTATCTTTTTGAGCTTTCTTAAGTGCTTCCAAAGCATCCTTAACTTTAGATACTTCATCTGCAGGAACCTTGTCGCCAACTTCTTTCAAAGTCTTTTCAGTAGTGAAGATTAATGAATCTACTTCATTACGTAAGTCTGCTTCTTCTTTCTTCTTTTTATCCTCATCAGCGTGTTCTTCTGCTTCTTTTTGCATACGCTTGATTTCTTCGTCGGATAAACCTGATGATGACTTGATAGTAATCTTTTGTTCCTTACCAGTACCCATGTCCTTAGCAGAAACATTTACGATACCGTTCTTGTCAATGTCGAAGGTAACTTGAATTTGTGGCACACCACGTGGTGCAGCTGGGATATCAGTTAACTCAAATCTACCTAATGTCTTGTTATCAGCTGCCATTGGACGTTCACCTTGCAAAACGTGAATATCTACAGCTGGTTGATTATCTGCAGCAGTTGAGAAGATTTGGCTTTTTGAAGTTGGAATAGTAGTGTTTCTATCAATTAACTTAGTGAAGACTCCACCCATGGTTTCAATTCCAAGTGATAAAGGAGTTACATCAAGTAAAACAACATCCTTAACATCACCTGAAATAACACCACCTTGAACAGCTGCACCTAAGGCAACAGCTTCATCAGGGTTGATTGAGTGGTCAGGTTCTTTGCCACTCCACTTCTTAACTGCTTCTTGAACAGCTGGAATACGAGTTGAACCACCGTTTAAAATAACTTTATCAATATCGTTAACAGTTAAGCCAGCATCTTTCAACGCATTATCAAATGGAATCTTAGTTCTTTCAACTAAGTCATGAGTTAATTCATCAAATTTAGCACGAGTTAAATCAGCTTCCAAGTGAAGTGGACCACTTTCACCTGCAGAAATAAATGGAAGTGATATATGAGTTGAACTTACACCTGATAAGTCCTTCTTAGCTTTTTCAGCAGCATCCTTTAATCTTTGAAGTGCCATCTTATCCTTAGATAAGTCTACACCATTATCAGCCTTGAAGTTTTCAATCAACCAATTCATAATCTTTTGGTCGAAATCATCACCACCAAGGTGAGTATCACCATTAGTAGAAAGTACTTGGAAGACGCCGTCACCTAATTCCAAAACGGAAACGTCGAAAGTACCACCACCAAGGTCGTATACTAAAATCTTTTCATCTTCTTCATCTTTATCAAGACCATAAGCAAGTGAAGATGCAGTAGGTTCATTAATAATTCTTTGAACATTTAATCCTGCAATCTTACCAGCATCCTTAGTTGCTTGACGTTGTGAGTCATTGAAGTATGCAGGAACAGTAATAACTGCATCCTTTACTTCTTCACCAAGATAATCTTCTGAGAACTTCTTGATGTATTGCAAAATCATCGCAGAAATTTCTTGTGGAGTATAGCTCTTGTCGCCAACCTTAACCTTGTATCCTGCTTCACCCATGTGACGCTTAATTGACACAATAGTATTTGGGTTAGTGATTGCTTGACGCTTTGCTACTTCACCAACTTGAATTTCTCCATCCTTGAAAGCAACTACAGATGGTGTAGTTCTGTTACCTTCAGGGTTAGTAATAATCTTTGGTTCTTTACCTTCCAAAACAGCAACTGCTGAGTTAGTAGTCCCTAAGTCAATACCAATAACTTTTGACATATCAAAAAGTCCTTTCTTATTTCTTTTTATTTTTTAAATAAGCTTAATTAATTATTGGGCAACAATAACCATTGCTGGACGTAAAGTCCGATCTTTATATTGATAGCCCGCTTGCAAAACTTGAACAACGTGATCTTTTTGTTCATCATTTTCTGCAACTGTTGTTTGAACAGCTTGATGCAAATTAGGATCAAATTTTGCACCTTCAGCCTTAATTTCAGTAATACCATGATCAGCCATTGCCTTAACCATAGCATCTAAGGTCATTTCAACACCCTTTTTTAATTGTTTAGAAGCTTCATCATCTACTTTTACACTTAAAGCCCTTTGCAAATTATCAACTGCTGGTAAAATATCCTTTGCTAAAGATTGGGATTCATATTTAATAAGTTGCGCACGTTCTTTATTGTAGCGATTTTGCATATTTTGAATTTCAGCTTCACTTCGTAGATATTTATCTTCAAGTTCAGCTTTTGCAGCTTTTAATTGCTCAATTTCTTTAGCAAGATCTTCCCCAACTTTTTGGGTATCTTTATCAGCCTTAGAAGAAGTTATTTTTGTTTCCTTATGCTTTAAATCTTCTTTAGGCTTTTGATCAAGGTCTTTTTCACTTGGAAATTCTTTTTTACTCAAGACCTTCCCTCCTTTACTGAAATTTTCCGTAATAATCGAGTAGTTTCTTCGCTAATTCCTGTCTGAAATATTCCATTAAACCAATCATTTGTGAATAAGGCATATTCGTTGGTCCCAATAAGGCAATTGTGCCTCTGCCATGACTTCCAACACTATAGCTTGCTGTAAGTAAACTATAATTTTTTAGTAAATCACTTGGAAGTTCTGAACCCAATTTAACTTGAACTGGAAAATGCTCATCAGAATCATCACCTTCAAAACTCAATAAGCTACTAATCATGTCATTTTGATCAAACATTTCATACAAAGATCGAATGTCTTGAACATTGCCTGTAGCATTATTCAAAAGATTTATTTGACCATCAACATACATCTGTTCACTAGCCGCATCTTTCAAGACGTCTGCTAGCAAACTTAATAAATCATCAGCATTGCCACCTAATTGGTGACTCACTAACTCACTAAGCATTTCTGGTGAAACAGCTGATAAGCTTTTACCAACCAATTCATCATTTATTAAACGAACAGCCTTTTCTATTTCTTCACCATTAGTAAATCTTGGTAGAGAATAGACTTGGCTTTGAACATTTCCATTATTTGTAACCAAAATTGCCATAACTTGTCGATTAGATAAAGGGACAATCCTAAAACCAGTTATTAAAACATGTCTGGATTCTGGCCCTTCTGCAAAAGCAGTATAATTTGTCAAATCTGACAAAATCTTAGCTGCTTCTTGCACAATTTCATTCACTTGATGAAATGGACGATCCAATTGGCAAACAATTTGATTATAAACAGACTCAGGTAGTTGTAATGGTTCAACTAAATGATCAAGGTAGTAGCGATAACCATCACTTGATGGAATACGACCACTTGAAGAATGTGTCTTTTCAATAAGACCTTGTTCTTCTAACACCGCCATTTCATTTCTAATGGTTGCACTAGAAACCTTCATTGGCAGTTGACTCATCACAGTTTTGGAGCCTACGGGCTCATGCGTCTGCGTGAAGTCCTTAATGATTGTTTTCAAAATAAGCTCTTGACGTTCGGTTAACATATTCTCGACCTCTTAATTAGCACTCATAACTCTCAGGTGCTAACATGAATAATATACTAATAAATTAGCACTAATGCAAGTCCTTTGCTAATTTTTTATGCAAAAAAAGAACTAGTTACCTAGTTCTTTATATTCTTAAAGTATTTCCGAATTTCTTTCTCGTCTTTAATAAGTTGCTCTTTTAATTCATCTAAACTAGAAAATTTTATTTCGCCTCTAGTATAGTGATACCATTCAATACTTATTTCTTCATCATAAATATCTTCATCAAAATCAAATAAATGTGACTCTATGTAAATTTTTTTACCAGTTTGGATTGTTACGTTATAGCCAACACTAGTCATTGAATCATACCACTTGCCATGAACCAAAGTTCTTGTTGCATAAACTCCAATTTTAGGAATAACTTTGCGATCATTTAAAACCAAATTAACTGTCGGGAAGCCAAGTTTATGCCCATTGCGTAAACCATGTCCAACAATTCCTGACATTATATAGTGACTTCCTAACAAATTAGTAGCTAATTCTAAATTTCCATTGCGAATTGCTTGTCTAATTGCAGTTGAACCTATTTTGCAACCACCACTAGTTTGTTCAGGCAAAATAACAATTTCAAATCTATTTTTTGCAAAATATGGTAGATTTTCCATATTAGCAATATCTTTTGGCCCATAAGTATAATCAAATCCAGCTACTACCGCATCTGCTTTTAATTTTATGATAACTTGATCGACAAATTCTTGTGGACTTAACTTACTAAAGCCCTCTGTAAATGGAGCAACAGCAAGATAGTCAACTCCCAATTTTTCCATTTTTTCAGCTTTTTCAGGAAGATTATCCAAATATTCAAAATCCGTTCTACCTAAATAGATTTCTTTAGGATGGCGATCAAAAGTCAATACCATTAAAGGTAAACTTTTTTTCTTTGCTACTTCTTGAGCGCGTTTAATTAATTTTTGATGTCCAATATGTACCCCATCAAAAAACCCCAAAGCCAAAACTACATGAGTGCGAGTTAATTCTTTTTTAATAGGATAACTAAGATGAATTATTTCCAAAATTGATTCCTTCTACTATTATTCATTTTGTAAAAGCATTAAATATGGTCTATATGTATGCGATTTCAATTCATAAATTGCTTTGACTTTTTTATTGTAGCGTAAAGCGATCTTTTTTGCATCATTTCTTAATGAAATCGCATTCCCATTTTTAACTTTCTTCCAAATTTGTTCGCTCATATCAATTGTTTCATAATCAGCAAAGAATGAATCAATTGGCAAAATATATTTAAGAACTAATTCAGGATTGGCTTCTAATTCTTCTAGCTTCACTGCTTTCTCTAAATTAAAACCCGAACTACTAGTTCTTTGTAAATATGTCATAACTGCTGGGTAACCTAATTTTTCACCCAAATCATTTACTAAGCTTCTTACATACGTTCCTTTGGAACACTCAATGTTAAAGCCAAATTCTTCTTGTTCATTTTGGTAATTAACAGGTTCTAGTAGCTTATATTTAAAAATCTCTACACTTCTTACAGGTCGAGTTACTTGAATCCCTTCTCTTGCATACTCATAAAGTCGTTTTCCATTTACTTTGACTGCAGAATAAATTGGTGGGACTTGATCTATTTTGCCTAAAAAGCTATTCATCCCTTTTTGAATTTCTTCTAAAGGAATTTTTTCAGATACAGCTTTTCTTTGCAAAACCTTTCCTTCTGTATCATAACTATCAGTAGAAAAGCCTAATAACCCTCTACCAGTATATGATTTTGGTCTTTCATGCATTAATTCAATTAATTTAGTTGCCTGTCCAATTGCAATCGGCAAGACTCCCTCTACTTCTGGATCAAGCGTCCCAGCATGACCAATTTTTCTGGTTTTTAAAATTTTTCTTAATTTATAGACAACATCTCCACTCGTCATACCCTTACTTTTATTAATCACTAAAATTCCATTTATCATATTTCCACCTACAATAAAAGCGCCCTAGGGCGCTTTTTTATCTGTCATTTTCTTGCTTTTTTAGTTGAGCAATTAATTTATCAATTTTACTACCGTATTGTACCGAAGTATCTCTCTTAAAGATTAATTCAGGCACTTTATAAACAGTCAATTCTTGGCCTAATAAGTGTCTCATTAATCCCTTTGCTTTTTCTAAACCTTCGGCTACTTCTTTTTCTTTATTTCCATCTTCAGTCAATAAAGAATAATAAACTGTAGCATAAGAGAAATCATTGGTACATTCAACAGCAGTCAAGGTTACATCACTCAAACGTGGGTCACGAATCTTTTTTTGCAAAATTTTTGATAATTCTCGCAAAATTTCTCCTTCAACCCGACCTATTCTGTGTTTCATGCTAGTTCTCCTTACTTAGGCTTAACTTCTTGCATTTCATATGCTTCAAGCTCATCATCAATTTTAAGGTCATTATAGTTTTCAATTGTTAAACCACAATCGAAGCCTTGCTTAACTTCCTTAACATCATCTTTAAATCTCTTAAGGGAGGCCACTTGACCATCATAGATAACAACACCATTACGGATAACACGAATACCGCTATCTCTATGAATATATCCTGAATCAACAAATGCACCAGCAATTGTACCAACTTTTGAAACTTTCCAAGTTTCACGAATAGTTAAGTTACCAGTTACTTTTTCTTCGTATGTTGGTTCAAGCATACCCTTCATGGCTGCTTCTACATCGTCGATTGCTTTATAAATAACGCTGTATGAGCGAATATCAACTTCATCACTTTCAGCTTGTGATTTAGCAGTTGCAGTTGGCCGAACGTTAAATCCAATAATGAAAGCATTTGAAGCACTTGCTAACGTAACATCAGAGTCATTAATTGCACCTACTCCTGAGTGAATAATATTAACTCGTACGCCTTCAACTTCAATCTTTTCAAGTGATTGAGAAAGAGCTTCAACTGACCCTTGAACATCAGCCTTTAATACAATGCCAACTTCCTTCATGTTTTCACGTTTCATTGTATCAAATAAGTTATCAAGAGTAACATGTTGTACCTTCTCACGTTGCTTTTGCAAAGCATTTTGGGCACGTTGTTCACCAACTGCACGTGCTGTCTTTTCATCTTCAAAGACTACAAACTTATCAGCTGATTCTGGTACATCATTCAAACCAGTAATTTCAACTGGCATTGATGGAGTAGCTTTCTTAACTCGGCGTCCCTTATCATTTGTCATAACACGAACACGTCCAAATGTATTTCCGACAACAATTGGGTCACCTACTTCAAGAGTACCTTGTTGAACTAAGATATCTGCTACTGGACCACGACCACGTGACAAACGTGCTTCAACAACTGTACCAATTGCTTTTTGATGAGGATCTGCTTTAAGTTCAAGAACATCAGCCTGTAAAAGAATCATTTGCAATAATTCTTCAACGTTATCCCCTGTTTTAGCAGAAATCTTAACAAAGATAGTATCTCCACCATAATCTTCAGGAATTAAGTTATATTTCATTAACTGTTCTGTAACGTGACTTGGGTTTGCACCTGGTGCATCCATCTTATTAATTGCAACAATAATTGGAACACCTGCACTTTTGGCATGGTCAATCGCTTCAATGGTTTGAGGCATTACACCATCATCAGCTGCTACTACTAAAACAACAATATCAGTTACTTCAGCCCCACGAGCACGCATATTTGAAAAGGCAGCGTGACCAGGTGTGTCAAGGAATGTAATTAAACGATCATCAACACGAACTTGGTAAGCACCGATTTTTTGAGTAATACCACCAGCTTCATGTTCTGAAACATTAGTATGACGTAATCTATCAAGCAAAGTAGTCTTACCATGGTCAACGTGACCCATAATGGTTACAACTGGCGGTCTGCTTTCTTGATGCTTAGACTCTTTAGAAGCTTCAACTTCTTTTTGGTAAAGATTATCAATATCGGAAATATCTTCATGAACTTTTTCCTTTGATTCAATACCATATTCTGCAGCTAAAAGTTCAATTGTATCTTTATCAAGGGATTGGTTTTGGTTAGTCATAACACCAAGCAGAAAAAGCTTTTTAACAATTTCAGCTGGTTCTCTGTGTAAAAGTTTACCTAAGTCTTGTGCATTCATACCTTCTTCAAACACAAGTACTTCAGGTAATGGACGTTCTTTACGAACTGTTTTTGGCTTTCTAACTTCTTCAGCATGATTATTATGCTTGTTCTTCCGTTTTCTTCTTTCCATCTTATCTGAATGTTCATTACGACGGTCAAAGTTATTATTGTCACGGCCCTTTCTACCTGGTTTTCCAGTATTTCTGCCGTGTCCATTACCATTTCTACGTGAATCAGGTTTAACACTTTCTTCTGGCATTACCGGAATTTGTGGTGTCCGATTCATAGCTGGTTTTCTCTTAGGTTTTGATTTCTGATTTTGTTTTTGCTTATTTTCTTCAGTCTTAGGACGATTTCTAGCAGGAGATGGTTTAAGAATTTTTGGTCCTAAAACCTTTTTGGTTTTCTTTTCTTCTGGTTGATTAGTCACTTCGTTAGTATCTTTCTTTTGAGAATTTTGGTTTTCTGTATCTTCGTTCTGAACTTTATTCTTTTCTTCGTGCCAAATTTTACGAGCTTTTTCAGATTCTTTGGCTAATGTTGTTTCTTCAGCACGTTGCTTTTGTTGGAGTTCTGCTAATAAGTCTCTAGCCTTATTGACTTTAGGTGACTTATTATTTTGTTTTTTATTACTTTCGTGACGATTGCGTCGCTTGTTTGAAGAATCATTGCTACGCTTTTTAGCTTGATCACTATGTTGATGCTTTGAATGATTCTTTGATTGTGAAGCTGGTCTTCTGATTGAGGAAACAGAAAGTTTGATTTTATTATCTTTTTTTTCTGTTTTCTTTTCATCATTTTGACTCTTAGCTGGAGTGGAAGGCTTCACCTTATTTTTCAATTCATTCACTTCTGTATCAGAAAGTGATGACATGTGGTTTTTGATATTAAAGCCTAATTCTTTAGCCTTATCAACCAAGACCTTATTATTCAAACCTAATTGCTTTGCTAATTCATATATTCTCTGCTTAGCCATCAGATCACACTCCTTCATTTAATTTCTTTTGTAGTGCTTTACTAAATCCCAAATCGCTAACTGCTAAAACTTTTCTAGCTTTACCAATTGCTTGAGATATTTCAAGCTCAGAAAATTCATCAATAATTGGCAAACTGTTTTTTTGCGCTAAGCTTACAACTTCTTGCCGAGTTGCCTGCGACAGATCACTAGCTATAATTACTAATTTAACCTTTCTAGCTTTTATTGATGAAATCACCATATCTGTGCCAGAAACCAGTTTTCCGGCTCTTTGAATTAGTCCTAAAAAATTTATTGTCTTTTCACGATTATGCACTTATTTATCACCAAATAATTCTTTTCTTGCCTTTTGATGATCCACATATTCAAAAAGTTCTTTATAAAAACTATCATCAATTTTAGTACCTAAACTTCGGTCTAAAATCTTGTTCTTTTGAGCTTCAGTTATCTTTTCAGGTTCTAATGAAACATAGGCTCCACGTCCCGGTTTTTTACCAGTTGGATCAACTGAAACTTCTTTTTCTTTGTTGATGACAATTCTTACCAAATCTTTTTTTGGCTGCATAGTGTTCGTCAACAAATCTTTTCTCATTGGGACTTTTCTTTTTTTCAAAAAAATCACCTATTCTTCATTATCTGCTGGTTTTTCTTCACCAGCATTTTCACTGTTTCCATTGTCTTCATCAACAAATTCAACTTGAGATTCTGGACGAATATCAATCTTATAGCCTGTTAAACGAGCAGCAAGACGTACATTTTGTCCTTTCTTACCAATTGCTAAAGATAATTGGTAATCAGGAACGATAACTAATGCACTCTTTTCATCTTCATCTTCACCAAATTGAGCAGCAATTACTTCTGCAGGATTAAGAGCATTAGCAATGAAGTCAGCTGGATCATCTTCATATTTTACAATATCAATATTTTCTCCACCTAATTCATTAACTACATTTTGAACACGAGCTCCCTTTGGACCTACACAAGTACCAACAGGGTCAATGTTAGGATCATCTGATTTAACAGCAATCTTGGTTCTATCTCCAGCTTCACGTGCTACCGATACAATTTGAACAGTACCATCGTAAACTTCAGGAACTTCTTGTTCAAATAATCGCTTAACCATATCTGGTGCAGTTCTTGAAACAACAATTTGAGCTCCTTTAGTATCATTACCCACTTTAGTTACCAAAACTCGAATCTTATCTTGTGGGTTGTATACTTCATTTGGCATTTGGTCGCCACGTGGCATAACTGCTTCAACTTTGTCAATCATGACATAAACAAAACGATTATCATGACGTTCTACAACACCTGTCACAAGTTCATCTTGATATTGTGAATATTCGCTGACAATGTGATTTCTTTCAGCTTCACGAAGGCGTTGCATAATTACTTGCTTAGCTGTCTGAGCTGAAATTCTCCCGAAATCTTTAGGAGTTACTTCAAATTTAATTTCATCGCCCACTTCATATGCTTTATTAATTTCGAGTGCATCTTTCAAGCTAACTTCTAAGCGATCATCTTGAACTTCATCAACAACCGTCTTAATAGCCATCACTTTGAAGTTACCCTTTCTTTCATCCAAGTCAACTTCAACATTTTGGGCTTGATTGTAATTCTTTTTATATGCTGCTACAAGGGCAGCCTTAATTGCATCAACAATAATTTCTTGCTTAATACCCTTTTCAGTTTCTAAAGTGGCAAAAGCTTCTAACATTTCTTTAGTCATAAGTTTTTAATCAGCCCTTTCTAAAATTCAATTGCAAATCGAGCG
The DNA here is from genome assembly GCF_055362665.1 of Lactobacillus fornicalis. Classification (NCBI taxonomy): domain Bacteria; kingdom Bacillati; phylum Bacillota; class Bacilli; order Lactobacillales; family Lactobacillaceae; genus Lactobacillus; species Lactobacillus fornicalis. The sequence goes on along the minus strand of NZ_JBLTIM010000008.1, from coordinate 95,524 downwards.
TTTGCAATTGCCCCAATTGGGATTTCCAACTCTTTAGTCCGAGTTTTAATCTTGATTTTTAACGTAATTTTTTTATTATCTCTACTTAATAAAGTACCATCAAAAGACTTTTGTCCATCAATCTTTTGGTAGCAAGCTACGTGGATATATTTATTTAAAGCCTTATTCCAATCGCGTTCATTCTTAATTGGACGTTCCAAACCTGGTGAAGATAACTCCAACATATATGGTTCTGTAAAAGGATCAGGATTTAACTTATCTAGTTCTTCAGAAACTATTTCACTTAAAGCGGCAATTTCTTCAATGTCAATTCCACTTTCTCCGCGATCAACATAGATACGCAAATAATATTGATTTTTTTCTTTTACGTATTCAACATCAACTAATTCGTCCCCACGCTTTTCAGCTAAAGGGGTAACTAAATCCGTTACAAGATCAATGATTTTTGTCAAAAAATCTTCCTCCGTACTAAAAAGAGTGAGCATTACTGCTCACTCGAATTGGCTATTCGAACTACGTTTGTTATTATATCACAATCTAGCAAAAATTAAAATAGCGACAATTGATTTTGCTCAGGCATCCCTTCCAAAACACCATTGACTTCTAAATAATCCATAATAGTTTGTGAAACTTTACCTCTCGTTCTTAAATCTTCCTTGGATAAGAATTTCTGTTCAGCTCTTGCTGCAACTATTTGCTTAGCAGCATTATCACCTAAACCAGGAACAGCATTAAATGGTGCCAAAATAGTGTGATCATCAATAATCTTAAAGTTTAACGCTTCTGATTCATTGACATCTACCATTTTTATTTTTATACCACGTTCTAAGCATTCATTGGCAATTTCCAAAACTGTTAATAAAGATTTATCTTTAGCACTTGCATCATTTCCTTGATCTTGAATCTTCTTAATAGCCGCTTTAACAGAATTTTTACCATGGCTCATAGCCACAAGGTCAAACAAATCTGCTCTAACTGAAAAATATGAAGTGTAATAAATCACTGGATAGTAAACCTTAAACCAAGCTATTCGCAAAGCCATTAAAATATAGGCAGTAGCATGTGCTTTAGGGAACATATACTTAATTTTCAAGCAAGATGGAATATACCAATCAGGAATATTATTGTTCTTTTTTAAGACAGCCATATCATCATCACTAATTCCACGACCATGTCGAACAGATTCCATTGTTGAAAAGGCTACTTCTGGCTTAACTCCCCAGTGAATCAAGTCCATCATAATATTATCACGACATCCAATAACATTCTTTAATTTGCAAGTTCCATTGTTAACTAAGTCTTCTGCATTTCCTAGCCAAACATCAGTACCATGTGATAATCCTGAGATTTGTAGCAATTCAGAAAAAGTCGTTGGATTTGTTTCTTCAAGCATTCCGCGAACAAATTTTGTTCCAAATTCTGGTACACCCAGTGTTCCTGTCTTTGAAGCTATTTGTTCAGGAGTTACTCCTAAAATATCTGTTCCAGAAAATAATGACATAACTCCTGGATCATCAGGTGGTATTGTCATTGGGTCAACTCCGCTTAAATCTTGCAACATTCTGATCATAGTTGGATCATCGTGTCCAAGAATATCAAACTTTAAGATATTATCGTGAATTGAGTGGAAATCAAAGTGTGTTGTTAACCAAGCTGCATTTAAATCATCTGCCGGATATTGCACTGGAGTAAAATCATATATATCCATGTCATCCGGAACTACAACAATCCCAGCTGGGTGCTGACCTGTGGTTCTTTTAACACCTGACGTCCCAGTTGCTAAGCGATCTAATTCAGCGGAACGCAAGTTTAAATTACGTTCTTCTTCAAAATGCTTAGCATATCCATAAGCTGTCTTATCTGCAACAGTAGAAATAGTTCCCGCTCTAAATGAATTAGCTGGTCCAAACATAACTCTAATATAATTATGAGCTACAGGTTGATAATCTCCTGAGAAATTCAAATCAATATCTGGAACCTTGTCACCATGGAATCCCAAGAAAGTTGCAAATGGAATATCTTGGCCATCTTTTACTAATTCTGTACCACATTCTGGACACTTTTTGTCTGGCAAGTCGAACCCTGATCCATATTCACCATTTTCAAAGAAATGTGAATATTTACATTTAGGGCAACGATAATGTGGCGCCAAAGGATTTACCTCTGTAATTCCAGACATTGTTGCAACCAGACTAGATCCAACTGACCCACGAGAACCAACCAAATATCCATCTTTATTAGACTTGGCCACTAGTTTTTGTGAAATCAAATAAATAACAGCATACCCATTAGAAATAATTGAATTTAGTTCTAATTCAATTCGGTCTTTAACAATTTTAGGTAATGGCTTTCCATACAATTCATAGGCTTTATTATAGGTTAAATCTGTCATTTGTTGATCTGCATCTTTAATGTGTGGTGGATAAAGACCACTTTTTACGGGAGCAATATCTTCAATTTCATCAGCGATTTTATTAGTATTATCAATCACTATTTCTTTAGCAATATCTTCTCCCATAAAACTAAAAGCATCTAACATCTCTTGAGTAGAATAAAAATGCAATTTTGGTTGTGGTTTATTACGATTAGGATTTGATCTTTGAGCTGCAATTAAAATTTCTCGATAAATTTTATCTTCCGGATTTAGATAATGACAATCCCCTGTTGCAACAACTGGGATATTCAATTCCTGACCTAATTTGTAAATGTTTTTTAGAATTTCTTCTAATTGATTCTCATCTTTAATCAATTCATCTGCTATTAATTGTGAATACGCAGCTGGTGGTTGAACTTCTAAAAAGTCATAGAATTTGGCTTTTTCTCTTGCTTCATCATAACCCTTTTGCATCATGGTGATGAATACATCACCCTTCCAGCAACCACTACCAAACAGCAAACCTTCTCGATATTTTCTTAATTCTGAAATAGGTGTTCTAGGTTCACGATAAAAATACTGTGTACTTGCTAAAGAAACTAGTTTATACATATTCTTTAAGCCCTTTTGGGTTAAAGCTAAGACTGTCATATGAGCTGGTTTAGCACGTTTATATACTTGACCAAATTTAGCATAATCATTCATTTTTCCTAAATCATCTTGCTCAAACTTGTCATTAAACGCATCTAACAATTTAAACATCAAATATCCAGTTGCCTCAGCATCTTGATTTGCACGGTGATGGTGTTCAAGAACGACATTATACTTTTTACAAAGTGAATCAAGAGTATGTTTAGTTTGTTCAGGATGAAGTAAACGAGAAACCTCTAAAGTATCTACGACAGGTTGAGTAATTTCCTTTAAACCACTTCTTCTTAACGCAGCATTAACAAATCCCACATCAAATTGAACATTATGCCCACAAAGAGGACGATCTCCATAAAACTCCTGAAATCTCTTTATAACTTCAGCTTCATCATCAGCTTTTGAAACCATTTCATCAGTAATCGAAGTTAAATTAATTGTAGTTTCACTTAATGGATGATGCGGATTAATAAATTCATCAAATCTTTCAATCACTTCGCCGTCTTTCATTTTTACGGCCCCAATTTCAATTATAGTGTCATAAACTGATGAAAGACCAGTAGTTTCAACGTCAAAAATTACAAATTCACGGTTTTCATAAGTCATAGGCGCTGGATTTAAAACTAATAAAGCGTGATCATCTACCATATTAGCTTCTAATCCGTACAAAATTTTCATTTCTTGTTTTTTGCCAGCGCTATATGCTTCAGGAAATGACTGTACATCTCCGTGATCTGTAATTGCTATCGCTTTTTGTCCAAATTTTTTAGCTGTAGAGATAAAATCAGTTGCAGTATTAGTTGCATCAAGCTGACTCATAATAGTATGTAAATGGAGCTCTACTCGCTTTTTATCACCTTCATACTTTTCTGTCCGACCAATATGTTCAATAATTTTGAAATTATTAATATTAAAAACAACGTCATGAACATATTGATCATCTAAGGCACTTCCAGACATTCTAGCCCATACTCCTGGCTTAATACCCTTCAACATTTCAATCTGCTCTTTATCTTTAACAAATTTTTTGAAGGCAATAGAATCTGAATAGTCAGTAATTTCTCCTGAAAAAATATAAGCTCCAGATTTTAATTCATGGGAATCAATATTGAAGATATTTCCTTCGATGACGATATTTCTCATCCCATCTTCAATCTCTTTCATTCCGATTATTTCACTAGCAGGAATGTCTGCTTTACCAAAGTTCTTTTCTCTTGTTTGCCGATTATTATTTGGTGCAACTCTCTTAGGCTTAGGAGGAATATTTTTAAAAGCCTCATTCATGCTTTTTTCGTGTTCTGCTTGCAACTGTTCTAATTGTTCCAAACTTGCCAGATTTGCTTCTTCATTTTGATTCTTAACTTGCAGTTTCAACTTTATATTAAAGAAACCATATCTACGCAAATCAAAACTCAAATTATCTAAATCAGATTGTGAAATCGAATTGGCAAGCATCGGAGTTTCAACTCCAATTATCCAATCACTTGCAACTTTAACTGGCTTTTTACTAGACAAGCATTCACGAGCCATTACAGTCATATTTTCAGTATGACTAACCACAAATGACCAATAATCAGGCAAATATCTATCCGAACCGTCAGCCGTTGATATCATAATATTCACATCAACAAAGGGACTAAATTCTTGTTCTGTGAGCTTAATTAATGCTTCATAAGTATCAAACTTTAGTGGCGTATCAAAAAAAACGTGGATATCCCACTTACGCTTTTTTCCGTAAACATCCACGTTTTCGATTTTACCCTTTTCGAGTAAATCATTGTCACTAAAAGAGTTGGGAAACTTAATCTGCTTCAAAAATCTTAAAAAAAGTTTATTTGAATCTGCCACAAATATTACCTAATCCAATTCTTTTGCAACTAATGCTTCAAGTTCTGCTAAAGTTACCTCACTTGCCTTTTCATCAAGGGGACGCTTAACTTCAACAATACCATCGGCAGCTTTCTTACCAATTGTAATTCTTAATGGTGCTCCTACTAAATCTGCATCTGCAAATTTAACACCTGCACGTTCATTACGATCATCATAAAGAACGTCATATTTATCGCTAAATTTAGCATATAAACTTTCTGCTAATTTAGTTTGAACTTCATCCTTCATCTTCATTTGAATCAGGTGAAGAGCAAATGGTGCAATTTCCTTTGGCCATGCAACACCGTGTTCGGTCAAGTTTTGCTCAACTGCTGCAGATAACATTCTTGTTACACCAATACCGTATGAGCCCATAATAACTGGTTGTGCTTTACCATTTTGATCAAGGAAATCAGCACCCATAGTTTCAGTATAGTAGGTACCCAACTTAAAGATGTGTCCAACTTCAATTGAAGTAGTAAATTGAAGAGGCAAATGATCAACTGGATCTGGTTCACCTTCATTTGCAGTTCTAATGTCTGAAAATTCATCAACTTTGAAGTCACGATTCAAATTAGCGTTTTGGAATTGATAACCAGTTTCATTTGCCCCAACAACAATGTTGTACAAGTCCTTAACTGTTTCATCAGCGATAATCTTATCTGCCCAATCAGCTTTAACTGGACCAACTCCACCTTTTTCGCTACCAGTAACATTAACCAATTCTTCTGCAGTTGCTTCACGAACTTCATTTGCATCTAATAAATGACCCAATTTTACTTCGTTAATTTGCTTATCAGCACGAATTAAGACTAAAATCTTTTGGTCATCAGCCATGTACAAGATACTCTTCACAATTCTAGTAGCAGGCACACGCAAAAATTCAGTCAATTGTTCAATAGTTTCGCAACCAGGTGTAGCAACTTTTTCCATTGGCTTCAATTCTTCAGGTTCTTGCTTAAAGGTATCAATGCTCTTTGCCATTTCAAGGTTTGCAGCATATGTACCTTTTTCATTAGTAGCAATGGTGTCTTCCCCAATTGCTGCTGGAGCTTGAAATTCTGTTGAGTTTTTACCACCCATTGTACCAGAATCTGCAATAACAGGGTGAACAGTAACACCTGCACGTTTGAAGATACGCTTGTAAGCTGCTTTTTGGTCATCAAATTGCTTATCTAACTGTTCTTTTGTAGCTGCAAAGCTGTAGCCATCAAGCATTACAAATTCACGACCGCGCAATAAACCAAATCTTGGACGATTTTCATCACGGAACTTAGTTTGAATTTGGTAAAGTGCAAGAGGCATTTGCTTGTAACTCTTTAAGTTTTTAGCAATAATTTCAGTAAATGTTTCTTCATGAGTTGGACCTAAAAGACTATCACGACCATGACGATCTTTTAGCTTAAACATTTCATCACCATATTTATAGTAACGACCAGATTCTTGCCACAAAGTAGCTGGCAATAAATGTGGCATAATCATTTCGGGAACATTAATCCGATCCATTTCTTCTTCAATGATTCTTTCAGCTTTACGTAATACCCGATAGCCTAAAGGTAAGTATGAATACACACCAGCAGTTACCTGACGTATATATCCACCTCTAATCATTATTTTATGACTTGCTGCTACTGCATCAGCAGGAGCTTCTTTCAAAGTTGGCATAAAAAAATTCGATTGTCGCATAATTAACTCCCTAAATAATTTATTTAATAAAGTAGCGATAAATGTCGTTACCTGTTACTAATATAATCAAAATTAATAAAAATACAACTCCAGCAATTTCAACTGCAGTTTCATGTTCTTCAGAAATTGGTTTTCCGCGAATCAATTCAACTAGATTCAATAAGAGCTTGCCGCCATCTAATCCAGGAATTGGTAACAAATTCATGATTCCCAAATTAATTGATATCATAGCTAAAAAGACTACAACAGCTGAAATACCAAACTTGCTTACTTGACTAGTCTGAGAATAAATCCCTACAGGACCTGATAACTTGTTTAAGCTAAAATGACTAATTAAATTACCAACCGCTTTAAAAATCAAACCGGTTGTATTCACAGCCATGTTCCACCCTCTAGCCAATTTCACAGAAAAACGTTCATCAGATTTAGCATATATCCCAATTTGATATGCTTTTTCACCATTGTACTTAACGAGTTTGGGTTTAAGAGAAACAGTCTTTGTTTTGTTGCCTCGCTTAATAGTTAGTTGCATTGTTTTGCTTTTATTTTCAGCAACTCTTTCACTAAAATTCTCAAAACTAGTAACTTTTTTCCCATTTACAGCAACTAATTGATCATTTTTCTTCAAAACAGTACTTGCTGGTGAATCTTCCAAAGTTCGTGCAACAGTTGTTGTTGAAGGACCAACTGTTGATATTGACCAAATAATAAAAATTACAAAACCTAAAATTATATTCATCAGTGGTCCTGCAATATTGGTCGCAATTTTTTGCCAAATTTTAGCATTTTGGAATTGTGTGTCTTCAGGAGCTATTGTTAATTCTGTCCCGGTATTATCAATGATTGTTGCATCATGATCAACGGAATACTTAAATTCTTTGCTTTCATCACCATTTTCATAACCCTGAATAGTGAGGTCTTTTACCAAATCAGCCTTAGTTACTTGTAAAGGAATGCCTGAAATCGTTATATCAGATTCTGAAGCGTCGATTCGTACAACTTTACCCGCCTCATCTAAAGCCAAAATAACATTGGTCCCTGGATCAATTGTACTAATATCATCTTTACCAGCTAATCGCACATATCCCCCTAATGGAAGCCAGCGTACGGTATAACTGGTATTTTTCTTTCTAGTTTGGAATAGTTTGGGACCCATTCCAATAGAAAATTCTCGCACTAAAACACCACTTTTTTTCGCAACGAAAAAGTGACCAAATTCATGTACAAATACTAATAGTCCAAAAATGACTAGAAAAATTAAAACTGTAGTCATATTTATCCCTTAATAAAAAATAGAGCGATTACAGGTAAAACAAATAACATGCTATCAAAGCGATCTAAAATACCACCATGTCCTGGCAAAATTTTACCTGAATCCTTTACTCCGTAATAACGTTTATAAGCAGATTCTACTAAATCACCCATTTGACCAACAATTGATAAAATAGCACTAGTCCAGATAAGATAACTATAATCTTTTACTAATGGTACTACATTAATATAGATTGCAGAAAAAGCAATTGCACAAACAACTGCACCTATAGATCCTTCCCAAGTTTTATTGGGACTAATCACAGGCCATAATTTATGCTTTCCAAACTTTTTGCCAATCATGTAAGCACCAATGTCCGTTGACCAAACCACAACAAAGACATAGCCTAATAAAGCTAGTCCTAACATCGATCCATGGTCAATATTTCGAATAGCTGCTAAGTAATGAAAACCCGTTCCGATATATAGAGATGCTAGCGTATAAACACCAACGTCATCAAAGCTGGTTTTGTTCTTTGATAAGACTGTCCATGTCAAAAGCAACATAACCATCGTAAAATAAATCCCAGGTCTAGTTACTTCTTTTGGAAAGACATTAAAAAATGTCTTGGGAACCGTCCAGGTCAATGTAGCAAGTAGAGCCAATAAAAAATCAATTGATAAAAGAATTTGCTTCTTCATCAAAAAAATTTCACTAATTCCAACTGCTGCTAATGCTGCTGCAAGCCAATCAATCCAATAGCCACCTGCAACAACAATTGGTATAAATAAAATTAAGGCAATCACTGCCGTAATTGTACGTTGTTTCATATATTCTCTCTTTATAATTTACCAAATCGGCGATCACGCCCTTGGAAATCCATAATTACTTTTTTCAAATCTTCTTCATTAAAGTCAGGCCAATATTTATCTGTAAAAGCTAATTCTGAATATGCTAATTGCCATAATAGAAAATTAGAAATTCTCTGTTCACCTGATGTTCTTAAAATCAAGTCTGGATCAGGATAAGGTAAATTGGCTGTTAACAACTCTTGATTAACCAATTTATCATTAATATCTTCAAGAGTTATACTTTCATTTTTAACTTGCTTAGCAATTTTCTTAATTGCAGTAGTTATTTCCCTTCTTGATCCATAATTAAAGGCAAAATTTAAAATCATACCAGTATTATTTTTAGTATCTTCCATAGCTTTCTGGGTTACAGCCAAGGTCTTATCTGGTAACTCATTTAAAAAGCCCATTATATTAACTTTTACATTATTTTCCATCAATTTAGGCATAAACTTATCGAAAAAAGTAATGGGTAACTTCATCAAATAACTAACTTCATCAGTTGGTCGTCCCCAATTCTCTGTAGAAAAAGCGTAAAGTGTTAAAACCTTTACGCCCATTTCATTTGCTGCCAAGGCAATCTTTTCGATATTTTGCATACCTTGTTTATGCCCCATTACTCGTGGGAGATGGCGCTTTTGAGCCCAACGACCATTACCATCCATAATAATGGCAAGATGATTTAACTCTTTTTCTTTTGTCATTGATTAGCCCTTAGTGATTTCTTTACGCTTTTCATCTGCAAGTTGATCAACACGTTTAGTGGCGTCATCAGTAACTTTTTGAACATCCTTTTCTAAACGCTTTTGTTCATCTTCAGTAATATCGCCATTTTTTTCTTGTTTTTTCAAACTATCCATAGCTTCACGACGAACATTTCTGATTGCAATCTTTGCTTGTTCAGCTTGTTTACCAACTTGCTTGGCAATTTCTTCACGACGTTCACCAGTTAATTGAGGGATTACCAAGCGAATTACATTACCGTCATTTGCCGGAGTAAGTCCCAAATCACTTGCTAGCAAAGCGTGTTCAATATTGTCTAAACTAGACTTATCATAAGGAGTTACTAAAAGAACACGAGCTTCAGGAATAGTAACACTTGACATTTGTGTCAAAGGAGTAGGTACACCGTAGTAATCTACCTTAACCCCTTCTAATAAACTAGCATTTGCAACACCAGCACGAATATTTCCTAATTCTTTTTGATAAACCGCAATAGATTTATCCATATTTTCTTTTGCTTTAGCGATTACATCGTTTGTCATTATTTTCCACCTCTAATTACTGTACCGATATTTTCACCTTCGATAACTTTCTTGATGTTACCTTCAGTATTCACGTTAAAGACAATTAATGGAATATCTGTATCCATTGATAATGAACTTGCAGTTCTATCCATTACTTTCAAGTTCTTTGAAATTACATCTAATTGAGTTAATTCATCATATTTTGTTGCACTAGGATCAATTTTTGGATCAGCTGAATATACACCATCAACACCATTTTTTGCCATTAAAATTACATCTGCATCAATTTCGGCTGCTCGTAAAGCTGCTGTAGTATCCGTTGAGAAATATGGGTTACCAGTACCACCACCAAAAATCACAACACGTCCCTTTTCAAGGTGACGAACTGCTCTTCTTCTAATATATGGTTCAGCAACTTGTCTCATCTCAATTGATGTTTGAACTCTCGTAGGAACACCTACATGTTCTAAACCATCTTGCAAGGCTAAACCATTCATAATTGTTGCGAGCATTCCCATGTAGTCTGCTTGTGAACGTTCCATTCCAAGCTTGGCACCAGTTTCCCCACGCCACATGTTACCACCACCACAGACAACACCAATTTCAACACCTAAATTATGAATTGATTTAATTTCTTTTGCTAAGTGGCTAATGACAATTGGATCAATACCTACACCCTTAGGTCCGGCTAAAGCTTCACCACTAACCTTTAAAATGATTCGTTTATACTTAACTTGACTCATAATAACCTCCTAGTGTTTTGCTTTTAACATTTTACCATACTTGAGTCTAGAATGTTTTGTTGATTATCTTATATCTGAATAATTTTAAGCAAAAAAAAGAAGCACAGAGTGCTTCTTTTTTTGAAAATTACTTCATTTGTTCACGAACTTCAGCAGCAAAGTCTTCTTGCTTCTTTTCGATGCCTTCACCAACTTCGAAACGTTCAAAGTTAACTACAGTAGCGTTTTGTGACTTAGCGTAAGCTTCAACAGTCATGTCTGAGTCCTTAACATATGCTTGATCAACCAAGCAGATTTCGCTCAAGTACTTGTTTACACGACCTTCAACAATTCTAGGAACGATGTTAGCTGGCTTGCCTTCATTTTCAGTTTCCTTAGTGAATACAGCCTTTTGACGTTCTAATTCGTCTGCAGGAACAGAATCCTTATTCAAGTATTCTGGGTTAATTGCAGCAACGTGCATTGCAATGTTCTTAGCTGCTTCTTCGTTGCCACCCTTTAAGGTAACTAATGCAACGATAGCACCACCATTGTGCTTGTATGCGCCAAATACTTCATCATCGTTCTTGTTGATAAGCTTAAATCTTCTGAAAGTAATCTTTTCACCAATTACGGCTGTAAGATTAGTTGTTGCACTTTCAATAGTGCCATCAGCTAAAGGAGCATTCAATGCTTCTTCCATGTTCTTAGGCTTTGCAGCTAAAACAGCCTTAGTAATATCATTAACTAAGTTAATGAACTTGTCGTTTGAAGCAACAAAGTCAGTTTCTGAGTTAACTTCAACAAGTGCAGCAGTATTACCTTCAAATGCGAATTCTGCTAAACCTTCTGCAGCAATTCTGCCACTCTTCTTAGCAGCTTTAGCAACACCGTTTTCTCTTAAGATGTCGATTGCTCTTTCCATGTCTCCTTCAGCTTCAACTAAAGCCTTCTTGGAGTCCATCATACCAGCACCGGTACGTTCACGTAATTCCTTAACTTGTGCAGCAGTAATTTTTGCCATTAATAATTCCTCCTATGGAACTAAAAGTAAAAATTAATCTTCGTCAGCTTCATTAGCTACTTCTTCCATTGACTTTTCGTCAGTAGATTCTGCAGCCTTATCAGCCATTTCTTGTTCAACGTTTTCATCGTCTTCGCCTTGCTTGCCTTCAATTACGGCATCAGCCATAGCACCGGCAATTAAACGAATAGCACGAATTGCGTCATCGTTAGCTGGAATGATTACGTCAATTGGAGTAGGATCAGTGTTAGTGTCAACCATGGCAACAACAGGGATACCAAGCTTGTTTGCTTCGTGAACCGCAATCTTTTCCTTCTTAGGGTCAACAACGAACATTACATCTGGAATTCTTGGCATATCTTCGATACCACCTAAGAATCTTTGTAATTTATCCATTTCCTTAGTCAAAAGAGCAACTTCCTTCTTAGGTAACAAGTCGAAAGTGCCATCTTCTGACATAGCCTTCAATTGCTTCAAACGCTTAACACGACTTTGAATAGTAGTCCAGTTAGTCAAAGTACCACCTAACCAACGTTGGTTTACGTAGTATTGACCTGCACGAGTAGCTTCTTCCTTAATAGCTTCTTGTGCTTGCTTCTTAGTACCTACGAATAAGAATACACCATCGTTTTGTGCAACAGCCTTAACGTAGTTGTATGCATCATCTAACATCTTGATGGTCTTTTGTAAGTCGATAATGTAGATGCCATTTCTTTGAGTAAAGATGTATGGCTTCATCTTTGGATCCCATCTTCTAGTTTGGTGACCAAAGTGTACACCAGCTTCAAGCAATTGCTTCATTGTTACAACTGACATAAAAAAATCCTCCTATGGTTTAATACCTCTCAAGGGATCAACTCGACACTTGACCTTTCGGCACCATATGCCAATCGCCCTTGATGTGTGTTTTTTAATTATATGCAAATACGCATACTGTCTTATTTTATCAAAGCGGTATTAAAATTTCAACTGTCGCATTTAAAAATTATATTGTAACATTATGGTCTTTTAAGAATTGTTCCTTCCAACTTCTAGAATGATGTTTAAACCAGTATTCACGTTTTAGAGCTTGCTGTTTATCATTAAAGCATTCGTGATAAATCATTTTTACAGGTCTTCTACTTTTGGTATATTTTGCTCCTTTACCACTATTATGTGCATTTAACCGCTGCTTCAGGTCAGTTGTAAAACCGCCATACAGAGTATTATCATTGCAAAGTAAGACGTAAAAATAATACTTATTCTTTAGCTCTGCTTCTTGGGCCAATAAAAATTGATTGATTTCTGGATTATAATGCCCATCACTTGTCTGAGTTACTATTGGGCTTTTCAAAATCAATCCATCACTTGCTCCATTTTTACTAGCCGTAATAACAATAAGATTGCTCTCTTTATGGGAACTAGACGTATATGGCTGTATCTTTTTAACAGGTAAATTATATTTTTGACAAAAATAGCAAATTTCACCTAAACGCTCTGGTCGATGTACCATTACTAACCGGCCTTTATTTTTTAATACTTGGCTAGCTTGCAAAATAATATGTTCTAGATCTACTAAAATCTCATGTCTAGCGAGCGCTTTTTTTTCATTTGGATTAACAACATGACCAGGCGCAACTTTAAAGTATGGTGGATTAACCAAAACCATATTGTTTTGTCTCCCCACAAACTTAGTTGCATCATTCACATCACCCAAAAAGCACTCAATTCTATTTTCTAAATGATTAAGTTCAACTGATCTTTTCCCCTGGTCATATGCATGATCTTGTATTTCAATTGTTTTAAAATGTGCCTCTGTTCGATGCGCCAAGTAAATACTAGCCGCACAATTTCCGGCACAAAACTCAACTATTTGATCACGATCTTTAATGTAATCTAAACAGCCTGCTGCTAATAAAATTGTATCCAATGAGAAACTAAAAGCTTCTTTATCTTGAATTATTTGAATTTGATTACTATAAATGTGATCAATTTTTTCACCATTTTTAAGTTTCATAATTTGCTTTTTGTCCTTTTCATCTTATTTGATATAATAAGTCTACAATATTGGAGGTAATTTATGTTTTACAAAATCATTCGGCCGATTGTTAGATTTATCGTCTGGATTTTAAATGGGCATTTACACGTTCATAATAAAGAAAGATTGCCAGAAGGAACATACATTTTAGTTGCTCCCCATCGCACATGGTGGGAACCAATTTTATTTGCACTTGCAACCAGCCCAATGACTTATATGTTTATGGCAAAAAAGGAACTCTTTAAGAATCCAATTTTATCTTTTATTTTACGCCATGCTGGTGCGTTTCCAGTAGATAGGAAAAATCCAGGACCATCTGCATTAACTATTCCAGTAAAAGGCTTGCGTAAAGATCAAGATTCACTGATGATTTTCCCTTCCGGAACTCGTCATTCTGCTGAATTAAAGAGCGGAGCTTTTGTCATTGCTAAAATGTCTGGCAAACCACTTTTACCAGTTGTATATCAAGGTCCGCTTACTTTTAAAGACTTCCTCAAACGAAAACCACTTGAAGTTGTGATTGGCAATCCCATAACAATTGATCGTAAATCTAAGATTGATCAAGAAACTACGCCTATTCTATATAAGCAATTAGAAGATGCCTGGGCAAAACTTGATCATGATCAAAATCCAAATTTCAAATATATTCCTAAATAAAAATGAAGTGCAGTTGCACTTCATTTTTTCTATCCACGTTCTTGTTGTAAACGATATAAATCATAATAATAGCCCTTCTTAGATAACAATTCCTCATGATTACCTGTTTCAACAATTTTTCCTCGATCAAGTACAATAATTTTGTCTGCATCTTTAATTGTTGAAAGCCGATGGGCAATTGCCAAAGTAGTTCTTCCTTGACGTAATTTCTTCAATCCATTTTGAATTAGCGTTTCTGTTTCAGTATCTACATTAGCAGTCGCTTCATCTAAAACCAAAATTTTAGGGTTAGTTACCAAAGTTCTAGCAAAAGATATTAACTGACGTTGACCACTTGAAAATTCACTTCCACCTTCAATCACTTTACTGTCATACTTATCAGGTAGTTCTTCAATAAAACTATCAGCTTGGACTTGCTTAGCTGCTTTGACAATAGCTTCATCACTAATTTCTTTATTATACAAGCGAATATTACTTTTAATATCCCCATAAAACATAAATGGTTCTTGCAAAACTAAGCCCATCTTTTTTCGTAATTCAGCTGGACTAAAATTTCGAATATCATGACCATCTAATAAAATCTGGCCTGAATGAAATTCATAAAAACGCATCATAATATTTATTAAAGAACTTTTTCCACTTCCAGTATGACCAACTATTCCAAGTGTTTGGCCAGGTTTTAAAGTGAAAGAAATATCATGTAAAACGTCATTTTTACCATCATAAGAAAAAGAAACATGTTTAAACTCAATTTTTCCTAATTCAATTTTGGCATTAGAATCAACAGACTGTTGAGGTTCCAATTCTGTTTCATCTAGAATTTTAAAAATTCGTTTTCCCGCAACAATACCATCTGTAAATGATGTTAAAGAATCCATCATTGAACTAATTGGATTAAAAAAGCTTTGAATATAATTGGAAAAAGCATAAATAACACCCGCTGCCACAAAAACGCTTCTTGTTGGAAAGCCAAAATAAAGCAAACTGACCGCAATTGCAACATTGTAAAGCAAACTAGTAAGTGGAGAAAGTAAAAGAGCGTTCATTTTTACAAGCTTCATTCTTGTTTTTAATTGTGCATTGGTAATATCTTCAAACTCAGCTTGAATTCTCTTTTCTTGCCGGAATTGTTGAATAACATTTATTCCTGTAATACTTTCATTTAATTTGGTATTTATCAAACTATTGCGCTCTCGATATTCTCGGTATAATCGTGAATTATAGTAGGAATACAGCCACATAACCAAAAGTAATAACGGTAAAAATGCCAGAATAATTAAGCCGGCAATCTTATCAGTATAATACATTGCTACAAAAGCTGTAATCATAGAAATAATTCCAATCATAACTGCAGAAAACATTGATAAAAAAGTACTTAAAGTCATAGTGTCATTAGTTATTCTGGATAGAATTGATCCAGCTGGGTTTTGGTCAAAATAACGCATCCCTAATTGATGTAATTTCTGATATAAAACACGCCGAACTTTTTCTAATGTTTTCTCTCCAGCTAGGGAATAATAATACTCATAAAAGAATTGGAGCAGTGCCTTACTAATTAGCCCAAGCAAATAAATAGCTGCTACCCCATAAATAATCTGCCATGTTGCATTCTTATGAGCCAAAAAGTGATCCATGTAATATTGTAAAAATCTTGGCAAGAGAATATTTATCACACTTACTAATAATGCCCCGAGCAATGACGCAAAAAATTCTACTTTATATAGCAAAACAAATTTAAAAATTCGCTTAAATATTTGTTTTTGTTCTTTAAAGCTAATTGCCTTAGACCAGATAGATTCGTAATCCTTATTCAATTCCTTCACCTACCTTCTTTTCAAGTTCTTGTCTATCCCACATCTCCTTATACCAACCATCTTCTGCAAGTAACTGTTGATGTGTACCTCGTTCAATAACCTGACCATTTTTTAAAACTAAAATCAAATCAGCATTCATTACACTACTTAGACGATGAGCAGCAATAATCGTTGTTTTATCTTTTCGACACTTTTGCAAATTATTTAAAATATTCTTTTCTGTCTTGGCATCAACTGCTGATAAGGCATCATCTAGAATTAAAATTTGACTGTCCTTTATTAAAGCCCTGGCAATTGCCAAGCGTTGTTTTTGACCTCCAGAAAGCGAAACACCATTTTCTCCAACTAAAGTGTCATATTTATTGGGAAAAAGCATAATATCACTATCTAAAGCTGCTTCTTGAGCTGCTTTTCTAACTTGCTTGAGTGTAGCTTCTGGTTCAGCAAAGCGAATATTATCTGCAATCGAAACTGAAAACAAAAAATTCTTTTGTGGCACATATGAAATCTGACTCAAATACGAATCTAAAGCAATATCTTTGATGTTTTTGCCAGCCAATTTAATTTGCCCCTGATAATTGTCAAAATCTCTCATTAGCAGTTCAATTATTGTCGATTTACCTGCTCCAACTTTTCCAACTAGTCCCAGAGTTTGCCCAGGTTGTAGATTAAAATTAATATTCTGCAAGGCCAATCTATTTTTTTCATCAGGATATTTAAACTGATCAATATTTACTTCTAAATCGCCAGTTATTGTAGCAACTTGATGATCTGCTTGGTCTTTAATTAAAGACTTTTCGCTTAACAAGCTCATAACTCGCTTGTAGCTAGCACTCCCTCTTTCAATCAAATTAAACAAATAACCAATAGCAAACATTGGCCACTCAAGACTCCCGATATAAGCGACAAATGAAACAAGTTGTCCAATATTAATTTCATTAGACTGGACCATTTGACCACCAGCAATAATGGTAATTACATAAGTAAAACCAATAATTAGAGTAGTCAACGGATCATATAATGAATCGATTTTAAAAACACGTTTATTAATGCGAATTGTATCATGTGTCATTTTATTGAATGCTGCAATATCTTCTTGTGCTTGACCAAATGTTTTTAAAACTTTAATCCCAGTAATTGATTCTTGAGTTTTATTGTTTAATTGGCTAAAAGCTTCTTGACTATTTCGATATGCTTCATGAAGCTTTGTCCCTAGAAAGCGAGCCATTAAAGCAAGCAAAGGCATTGGAATCATAGCAATCAAAGTCAAGCGCCAATCAACAAAAATCATCATGGCAATTAATGTCGTTCCACCAGTAAAAACTGCATCAACTAATGCTAATATTCCATCACCGGCTACATATTGGATAGCAGAAATATCATTAGTAGCATGGGCCATCAAATCACCAGTTCGATGGCGCTGATAAAAAGTACGATCCATCTTTAAAAAATGCCAATATAATTTTGTGGTTAAATCACGAGCTAAGATCTGAGCGCCACCCCAAAGTTGACTCCGCCAGCCAAAGCGAAAAACATATAATAAAAGTGCAGCTACCAGTATTCCAAGAACATTAATAATAAATTCCATCCAACTTATTTTTCCTTGGTTAAGTAGTTCTGCCATTCTCCCGAGAGCGAGTGGTGGAATCAAATTAACAAAGGAGGTTAAAATTAAAAATAAAATACCAAAAAAGTAGCGTTTTTTATATTTCTTAAAAAACC
Organism: Lactobacillus fornicalis; assembly: GCF_055362665.1. NCBI lineage: Bacteria > Bacillati > Bacillota > Bacilli > Lactobacillales > Lactobacillaceae > Lactobacillus > Lactobacillus fornicalis. Next base: position 77,644 of record NZ_JBLTIM010000008.1, on the reverse strand, counting down.
AGCTTAATTTTATGAAAATATCCATAAATTCCTCCTCTTTATTTTTTAATGATATATGTAAAAAAAGAAGCAGGAAAAATCCCTCTCCAATAATCAACTAATGCTTTGAAAATTAGTTCTTTTGTTGATGCTTCATCATGTTCATTACTTGGTTAACCTTCTTAGCAGATGGTTTTTGCCCCATTTGAGACATCATAGCAACAATCATATCTTGATTAATTGGTGGATTTTCTTGGAAATACTTTTTCATGTATGCACGTGCTCCATAAAAGCCCCCAACAAGGCCAATTAATAAAGCAGCGATGATTAAAATAATTGCTAAACCTAAATTCATTCTCTTTTACCTCCGTTTTAGTCTTTTCTTAAGCCTTTGCGGCGTTGTGCGCGTTTCGCCTTTTCTGAAGTAATTTCTTTGCCATTTTTATCAATTAAAACCAGATTTTCTATTTGTTGTTTAAATCCAGCTCTAAAATTAGCAATAAACTTTTTATGAAGTTCTTCTCGTTCCGCCTGTTCTTCAGGGGTTAAGCCTTCAGTTTGTTTTTTATGATAAAGTTCGTTAATTCGATTACGAACACGTTCTTCTTCTTTTTTATCCATAGGTTTTTCACCTCACAACAATATTAAGTTTACATTATTATAAGAAATAAAAAAAGGCTTTTTTTCAGGAACAAGCGTTTGTTGAAAGTGACACAATCTGCTATAATTAGGCATAAGAACAGATACGGAGACAATATTATGACATTAAAAGAAGATTCTAACCAATTCAAGATTCTTGAATTTATTTATAACACAGTTGAAGATCGTGGATTTCCACCTACGGTTCGTGAAATTTGTGAAGCAGTTGATTTATCATCTACTTCAACAGTTCACGGCCACCTCAATCGTCTAGTGAAAACTGGCTATTTATTTAAAGACCCAAGTAAGCCACGCGCTCTTGAAATTACTCAAGAAGGTTTAAATGCCTTAGGGGTTGATCCTGGGATTCCATATCTTGGAACTGTTGCTGCTGGAGATCCAGATACCGCTTTAGCAGATGATAGCGGAGCAGAATATTACGTGCAGCGACCAGAGCGTTTTGATAAGCGTGACCCTTTATACATGTTAAAAGTTGACGGTATGAGTATGATTGAACGAGGTATCTATCCAGATGATTTAGTAATCGTTCGCCATCAAAATGTCGCTGCCCAAGGTGATTTAGTTGTGGCTTATACTGAAAATAATGGTACTACTTTAAAAGAACTGGTTCGAGACCGTAGCTCTAAACAGTTGCGCTTAAAGGCTTACAATAAAGAAATGTATCCTGATGAACTTTTGCCAGATACTAACTTTAAGATTTGTGGAAAGGTAGTTGCATTAAATAGAGATTATTAAAATTATAGAATGAATGTTTTGAACGTTTTAGTAATTCTCGAAACTATGATATCTTCTAGTTAATTAAATAGTTAAAATATAAATTTTAGTCAGTTCCTTAATTGGAGCTGATTTTTTTGATTTCTTTCCAATAAAAAGCATTGCAATACAAGATCAATAAAGCACAACTTATTAACTCCAACTCAAGATCGGTATCATGTCTTAAGTAATATGATTAAAAACTAAACATAAATAACAAATTTAAAATTCAAATAGGCACTCAATAGAAAAAACTATAGATTATAAATTACTGATTTAAATCCGTGACAAATATCAAGATATGGTAAACCAAAAGCTAATATATATAACTATATACAGCCTGAGAATTGTAATAACAAATAATTGACTATCCTAATACATATAAGATTACTACTTAATATTTAAATTTAAAGTTGATTCTCTTTCAACTACATATGATTCCATTTCGTACATATGTGGTTTTGTATGATAGTTTATTTGATTAATCAGTACTTGTACCGCTTTTTTGCCAATCGCTTCCAATGGTTGTGCAAGTGATGTTAATCTTGGATTCATTTCTCTAGCTAACAGTGTATTGTCAAAACCGGCAATTTTAATATCATTTGGTATGTCATACCCTTGCATTTTAAAAGCATTTATCGCTTCACATGCTGATATATCATCATTTGCAAAAAATACTTCACTTCCAATTTCTTTATTACTTATATATTCTTTTACTGATTCTGCAACTAATGTTGCATTCATATTTTTAGGTGGATTACACTCAATGATATCTGTTAATTGCACTCCTTGATTTTTTAAATAATCTTTAAATCCTGCAAATTTTCTAGCTGACGTCGAATTACTAATTGGACCAATATATCCAATTTTCTTAAATCCAGAATTGATAAAATGCTTTGCAATTTGTTCTCCCCCTTTATAGTGAGAGATATATATAGAATTGAAATTATTAATTTTTTTTGTAATTACAGTAACAGGTATAGATATTTTCTTGTATACAGAAACACTTTCTCTTTCAGATACAGGTACGGCGATGATACCGTCCACCTTTCTTTTTTTATATTCGGCAATAATATTTTTTTCTTTTTCGATTTTTCTATTTGTGTTAGAAATTACAATACTATATCCTTCATAAAAAGCCTGGCGCTCTATCGCTTCAATAATTTCGCTAAAAAATGGATATGCAATCTCAGGAACAATAACACCTATCAAGTTAGTACTATTTCCAGCCAAACTTTGAGCAATCATATTTGGTTCATAATTCATTTTTTTTACCCAGTACATGACTTTCTTCCTTGTATCCGCTTTCACTGAAGGATGATTTGAAAGTACTCTAGAAACTGTTGCTCGTGAGACGCCAGCTTTATCTGCGATTTCTTGCATACTAGTCATTAAATTTTCCTCCTTGCTCATTATAAATATAATATTATTTTAAAAAATATGATAGCACAAATAATCTAGACCTCCTTAATATTGCTTGATTTATTATTAAAATAAACCCAAATATTTATCCTAATATTTTTCGGATTAAATATTTGGGTTCATTTTTGTGTAACTAAATATTATTTGAACTATCCTTCTTAAATATACTACTAATTCAAAATTTATATTCTTCTAAATAACCATTGCTTAGAATATCCATCATATTTACAACTACCTTTTGATACTCCTAAAGCATACAATTCATCACCTTTATATACTCTATTATTTTCAACATCTAAATAGTTAAAATTTACATCAAGATATGGAATACGTAATCTTTTCGCTACAGTATTTGGTTGTGCCATGATTTGAACATATGATACCAATATCTCATCTTGTTTCTCACTAATATACATCCATGCGTATTCATTTGTTTCATCAAGGCCTTGTAGCCTATACAAATCACCCAATTGAACTATAGATCTTATTTTTTTATAAAATAAGATTTTATTCTTTAATATTTCTAATTCATCTTTTCTTAAATTGTTTAAATCTAATTCAAGACCCAAATTTCCCCACATAGCAACCGTTGATCTTGTATCTAAATTTGTTATTCTGTTTGTTTGATGATTTGGTACAGCAGATATATGACAGCCCAACGAAACTGAGGGATAAATTAACGATGTTCCATATTGGATAGGTAAACGTTCAATAGCATCTGTATCATCACTTATCCATATTTGTTGCATGTAATACAACATGCCCGGATCACATCTTCCTCCTCCACCAGCACAACCTTCAATTATCACATTAGGAAAACGCTTGGTCAAATTTTCTAATATAGAATATAATCCAAGAATATATCTATGCGCTTGCTCCTTTTGCCTTTCAGATGATAAATAGGTAGAACCAAGATTTGTAAAGTTTCTATTCATATCCCATTTTACATAGTCAATAGAATAAACCGATAAAAAATTAGATAATATCTCTGTAATATACTCGCATACAGCTGGATTAGAAAGATCTAATACATATTCATCCCTAGACTCTTCAATACGTCTATTTTTAACTTGAATAACCCACTCAGGATGTAAGCGATATAAATTACTATTAGGAGATACCATTTCTGGTTCAAACCATAGTCCAAACTTTATTTTATTCTTTTTAATTTTATTTATTAAAGTATCCAGATTTCCACCTAATTTAACTTGATTAGGTACCCAATCACCAATAGAAGAAGTAGTATCATTTCTTTTTGCAAACCAGCCATCATCAATGACAAATAATTCAACACCTATCTCGGAAGATTTTTCAGCTAAGTTTAATAAACTTTCTTTAGTAAAATCAAAGTAATTAGCTTCCCAACTATTCAATAAAATAGGAGGGGTACTATTTAAATATTTTCTTGAAGCCAAAGTATTTCTATATAATTTATGAAAAATTCTTGACATCTTCCCTAATCCTTCATTGGAATACACCATCACTACTTCAGGAGTTTGGAAAGACTGTGAAGGATCTAAAATCCACTCAAAATCAAAAGGATTTATTCCTAATTGGACCCTAGTATTTTTATGCATATCCACTTCAACTTGTCCTAAAAAATTTCCACTATAAACAAAATTTAAAGCAAAAATTTCACCATACTCTTCGTTAGTTCCCCTCGTTGCCAGTGCTATAAATGGATTTTGACCATGACCACTAGCTCCACGTGCACTAGAAATTGATTGAGAACCTTGAACTAGATGTCTCTTATTAATATGGCATTCCCTTCCCCAAGCACCATTTAACTGAAACATATCTAAATCACTAAATAATAAATCAATTGACGCTGAACAGACTTTTTCAATATAACAAGTTTCATTACTTAAATTTTCTATTTTGACTGATTGAGTAATTGCATCATATGCGTCAAAAACAGAAAATGTCAATGTGATTTTTATTTTTTTTATTTTATCTATTAAGATTAAATCAATAGATTCACTTTCTTTAGAAATAATAGTAGGTAATCCCTTTAGTTTTTTCTTAGTTTTATAAATTTTGTAGGAGTCATATCTTAAATCTGTAATTCTTGAACCATCTTGATATCTTATTGAAAATGCAGGCTCTCTCAAGTCTGAATAACCATAAGATGGATAAATTTGTGGCATCTGTTCTAATTTAAAGTCTTTCACACCATTTGCATCTGCCAAATAACTTGCTCTATTTAATTCTTTTAATACATAATCTAAATTTGTAGGAGATATTAAGCTACCCCAATGTAGTATAAATAAATAATCATACTTATTTTTTAATAAAACAATACTAGTATTATTTGTATTTAAAAAATAATATTTTTCATCATTTTTTTCAATAACATAAATCACTTAATCATCCCTTCTATTCACTCATTACCTCTTTCGGCACAGCAAAAAGCCAAGTAGTAATAAAAGCGGTAATAAAGGTGGCTGCCGCCAACACTATATACAGTATTAATTGTTTAGGTGAATAAACATAAAGTAAAATACCTGGTATAGTTGTAATTCCATTTCCTGTTCCCTGTAATCCAATAATCATTGCAAGCATACCAGCAATTCCATTTATACAACAGCTTAAAATAAATGGAGTTACTTTATATCTTAATAAAACTCCAAATAATGCTGGTTCACCAATCCCTAATAGTGCAGAAACAGTAGCACTTGGTCCTATAGCTCTCACTTCCTTCTTTTTCGCTTTTAATGCAATTGCTAAACATACACCAGCAGATGAAAATCCACACATACATAAAATTGCATTCATTGGATTAAATCCTGTGTTAGCTAATAAGCTAATTTCTAGCATATTTGAAATGTGATGAACTCCAGTCAAAGTTATAATTGACCAAAAGAATCCTATAATCAATCCACCAATTCCAAAGGGTAAATGTAGCGCAGTTTTCATAAAGGATAATAAAATTAATTCAACACCATGTAATATAGGACCTATAATTAATAAGGATACCAGTAACATTATTAATAGTACTAAAAAGGGAGTAATCATGAAATCAAATGTAGCAGGAACTAATTTTCTCAATTTTATTTCTAGCTTAGATCCAATCCAACCTGCAACAAACGCCGGTAAAATGCTTCCCTGATAGCCAACAACAGGAATAATTCCAAATAAATATAGTGGCGTAATACCGCTTGAAGGATCAGCTACAGAATAAGCGTTAGGTAATGCAGGATTAACTAACATAAGTCCTAAAATCAACCCTAATATCGGTGATCCACCAAAGACTCTAAATGTTGACCAACAAACAATGGCAGGTAAAAATGCAAAAGTTGTTGCTGATAAAACATCTATTAATACCAACAAAATCTTTGGAACTTCCTTGATTGTCATACCAAATAAAGAAAGGAAATTATTATTAAATAATGCACCTTTTAATCCTAAAAATAGTCCAGTAGCCACTAAAACTGGAATTATGGGGACAAATACGTCTCCAAAAGTTCTGATAGCTTTTTGAAATTTATTTTTACCAGTTAACTTAGCTTTTTTTGCTTCAGCAACTGTAGTTTCACCAACACCTAATTTAATAACTTCAGAGAAAACTCTGTTTACATGTCCAGTACCAAAAATTATTTGGTATTGACCTCCTGTAAAAAAGGTTCCTTTAACTCCTTCAATTTTTCCAACTTCTTCTTCATTTATTTTTTCTCTATCATCAACAATCAATCTTAATCTTGTTGCACAATGTTGAGCAGATTTAATATTTTCATATCCACCGACAGCCTTTATAACTGACTTAGCAATTTTTTTGTAATCATACGCCATGTTACTATCCTCCTTGGTTGCATTTTTGAAATAATGTACGCGCGTTCATCTAAGATTATAATATCAAAAAGCGCTTACTTTGTCGATGCTTTTAGATAAATAATTCTATTTATAACTCATAGGCCTTAAAAAAATATATACCTATCTCAAACATTTTTGAAAATAATTCTTTCAGCTAATGCCAAAACTTTTTATACTATTTATTTAAAAAATGAATTTTTTAACAACAAAAAAGATGAAACCTAGCTTTTATACTAGATTTCATCTTTTTTACTTTATTAATTTTTAGTGAGCTGTAACAGCGATTAAATTGTCGCCAGCTTTAACTTTATCGTTTTGAACTCTGTCAACTGAAGCATAATCATTAGTATTAGTTACAATAACCATTACAGTAGTATCGTAACCTGCTTCCTTAACAGCAGCTAAATCAACTGTTCCAAGCTTGTCACCTTTCTTAATTCGTTGACCTTGCTTTACAAAGCTTTCAAAATGTTCACCTTTCAAGTTAACAGTATCAATACCGATGTGAATTAAAATTTCAGCACCATCATCTGATTTAAGACCGTAAGCATGCTTGGTTTCATAAGCAACAGTAACTTCCCCATCAACTGGTGAGTAAATATTACCATCAGCTGGAATAACTGCTGCACCATCACCCATTAACTTAGCTGAGAAGACTTGATCATGAACACTAGTCAAGCTTACTTCTTTACCATTAACAGAACTAGCAATAACTTCATCACTTAATGAAAGTTGCTTTTCTACTTTTTGTTCAACAGCAGTTTGCTTTTCAGTTGCTTCTGTTGCTGCAACAGGAGCCATATCAACAGTTTCTTCTTTTAAGTTCTTTTTACCATACATGAATGTCAAAGCGAAAGCAACTGCAAAGCTAAGAATTTCGCACATTACATAAAATGGAATTGAACTTGGGTAGATTGATAAAAATCCGATAAAACCAGCAGCACCCATTGAAGCTGCGATAACCTTAGTTAAACCAGCAACCATTGCTGCAACACCTGAACCAATTAATGCACAGAAGAATGGGAACTTGTATTTAAGGTTTACCCCAAACAAAGCAGGTTCAGTAATACCTAAGAATGCTGAAACACTTGCTGATGATGCTAAACCTTTCATCTTCTTATTCTTAGTTAAGAAGTAAATTGCAAGAGTTGCTGCACCTTGAGCAACGTTAGCCATTGAAGCTACAACGAAGATAAAGTCACCAGATCCAACATGGTTCTTAGCAAATTCTGTAACTAATTGTGTTTCAATTGCAGGGAAGCTTTGGTGAAGACCGGTAGTAACAATTGCTGAATAAGTCAAACCAAAGACACCCATACCAATAAAGCTAGTTGTATCGTAAAGCCATACAATACCTTGAGTTAATAAGTCTGAAACTTCTTTGAAAACAGGTCCAATAACAGTGAATGTTAAGAAACCAGTAATCATTACTGAAAGAAGTGGAGTAAAGGTAAAGTCAACTGCTTGTGGTAAGATCTTGTGGAATCTCTTTTCAAGAATTGATAATACCCAAATTGCTACTAAAACTGGAACAACTTGATACTTGTAGTTGGTTTGCATTACATGGTATCCCAGAATGTCCCAATACTTTGCAGTAGCACCTAAATCAGGAGATGTCATAATCATCCCGATTGCAGCACCAAGGAATTGGTTAGCACCAAATCTCTTAGAAGCTGAAATAGCTACTAAAATTGGCAAGAAAATAAATGGTGCTGCAGACATTAATTGAATAATATCTGAAAAACCCTTAACAGCTGCATTCATTTGAACAATTGATTTAGGTCCAAACAAGCCAGGTTGTGTTAAGAAGTTATTCAAAGCCATTAACAAACCACCTGCAACTAAGGCAGGAATGATTGGTACAAAAATGTCTGACAATAACTTAATGAAGGCCATTACAGGGTTAAATGGCTTACCTTTGTCAGCAATTTTCTTCAACTCTTCTGTTGAAGCTTCTTGTACACCTGTTAGTTTTACTAATTCATCATAAACAAAGTTTACATCCCCTGGCCCAATAATAATTTGATATTGGCCATTAGTCTTAAATGTACCTTTAACATCTGCATTGTTATCAAGTGCTGCTTGATCAACTGCGTCAAAATCTTTTAAAACTAATCGTAAACGGGTCGCACAGTGTGCTGCTGCTACTAAATTATCTTTTCCAACAGCAGCAACAACTTCAGAAGCAACCTTCTTGTAATCCATTGCCATGTTTACACGTCCTCGTTTCTAAAATAAATATTTGAAAGCCCTTACAGCTACTATAATACTTTATAATATTTTTTCTGTCAATCGTTTAACATAAATTTTCTTACTAAAAAATGTAAAAGCTTTCCGAAAAGGTTTACATTATTGATAAATTAGTATTTATTAATTGCTAAGCGCTTGACATTTTATAGGGACAATAATGTAAAATAAGATTATAAATTAAATAAACAAGGAGAATAATTATGGAATGGTCAACTGAAAAACGTTACTTACCTTATGAAAAATGGTCTGCCAAGACTTTACTTGAATTACAATCACAGGCAAGTAACTCACCTTATCAATTGCATTATCATATTCGTCCAAAAAGTGGACTATTAAATGACCCCAACGGCTTTTCCTATTTTAATAATGAATGGCATGTATTTTATCAATCATATCCTTTTGGTCCAGTTCATGGTTTAAAATCTTGGGAACACTGCGTTTCAAAAGATTTAGTTCATTGGAAAGATTTAGGAACAGCTATTTATCCTGATACAGAATTAGATAGCCATGGAGCTTATTCCGGTTCAGCAAAAGTTATTGATGATAAGTTATTCTTAATGTACACAGGTAATGCTCGAGACACTGAATGGGTTAGACACCCACACCAAATGGGTGCTTTTATGGATAAAAATAACCATATCGAAAAATTACCTAATTCATTAATTGAACAACCACAACACACTACAGATCATTTTCGCGATCCCCAAATTCTTGAACATAATGGTAAATATTACTGTATTTTAGGAGCTCAAGATAAAGCTACGAAAACTGGAAAAATTGCCCTTTTCGAAGCAAAAGATATCAAAGGACCTTGGCATGATCTAGGATATATTGACTTCACCAATGAAGAAATGGGTTACATGATTGAATGTCCTAACCTTGTTTTTATTGATGAAAAACCTGTTTTAATTTTTTGCCCACAAGGATTAGATAAGGCAATTGTTAAATATGAAAATATTTATCCAAATATGGTCTTAGTTGGTGATAAATTTGATTTCACATCTGCTCAATTTGATAGTAAACATTCAATCCAGAATTTAGATGATGGTTTTGATGTTTATGCTACTCAACCTTTTAATGCGCCAGATGGTAAAGTATATGCCTTGAGTTGGGTGGGCTTGCCTGATTTAACTTATCCTACTGATATTGAAAACTGGTCAGGATGTTATAGCCAAGTAAAAGAATTGAGCCTTAAAGATGGTCAACTAATTCAAAAACCTGTTTCCACCATTAAAAATTTGCGTCAAGAAGAAGTAAATTTCACTGGAGAATTAGACACTAAGAATCAATACGAACTTAAATTAGAAGTTGCTGCCAGCCAAAAGACCACTTTGCACATTGCAGCAAATGAAACCAATACTGAAAGTTTGAAATTACACATTGATACTGCAAATGGAGAATTAATTCTCGACCGGCAAAATAGTGGCTTTACTGTAAATGAAAAATATGGAACTGAGAGAGCAATCAAATTACCACAAAACACAACTTTAGACTTAGATATTTTCGTGGATCATTCATTAATTGAAGTATTTGTAAATAACGGGGAACACGTATTAACGGCTCGCTTCTTCCCTAAAAAAGGAAGCAATAAGCTTTTATTAGATGAAAATATCAAGTTTAAAGGTCAATATTGGGAAATGGCAGATATCTAATGTCTGTTAAATTAACCGATGTTGCTAAATTAGCTAACGTTTCACCAACTACAGTATCACGAGTTATCAATAATTACGGATATATTAGTGAAAAAACGCGTAAAAAAGTTTTTTCTGCAATGAACGAACTCAATTATCAACCTAACTCCCTCGCCCGCTCTCTACAAGGGAAAAAAACTCGCTTAATTGGTGCAATTGTTCCTAGTTTAACTAACCCTTTTTTTGCTGAATTAGTCAGTCGAATTGAAGAATTGCTTAATCGCAAAGATTACAAACTAATTCTCTGTAATGCTGTACAAGATTCTAGCCATAAAGAACGCGACTATCTTAACATGTTAAAGGCTAATCAAGTTGATGGAATCATATCTGGCACTCACAATTTAGATATTACTGAGTATCAAGAAACAGGCCTGCCAATTGTTTCATTTGACCGTAATCTCGGTCCGGATGTACCAGTTGTCAGTTCAGATAACTATCAAGGTGGTTGGGTTGCCACTAACAGTTTAATTAATTCAGGTTGTAAAAAAGTGGCTTTTTTTGGTAATATCAAGGGGTCTAATAATCCAACTGATTTACGTCTTAAAGGCTATCATGATGCAATCATTGAACATGGTCTACAAGAAATCTTAGTACCAATGAATTTTTATGAATCTGCTAATTTAAAAAAGATGGCATTTCAAAAGCTACTTAGTAAGCATGAAATTGATGGCGCCTTTTTTACTGATGACTTTTCAGCCAACTTATTTTGGCAATATAGTCGCTTCAACCATTTCAAAGATTGTGAGCGAATTAAGGTCATTGGTTATGATGGCACATCAATCATGCGGCAACTTAATCCCGATCTTTCAACAATTGCCCAGCCAATAGAAGAAATTGCTAACTTATTAGTAGATCTTTTAATAAAAAGAATAAATCATGAAGAACTTTCTGATTCAAATTATGTTTTACCAATTACATTAGTAAAAGGTAACTCGATATAAAAAAGGCTTTTCACATTGTGAAAAGCTTTTTTAGTGGATACTACCTTCAATTGTATTAATATCTCCTTGTCCATCCCGCTCTACAATTGCGCTAATTGCAGCAATTAAACCTTTAATATCATCAGCTAATGACAAAGATGGCATTTGCGGTTTAGAAATAACTTGTTCAGGCAAATAAGGAATGTGAATGAAGCCAGCTTTAATATCTGGGAAGAATTTTGCCCTTTGATATTGAACTTGATAAAAAATATGATTACATACAAAGGTACCTGCACTATTTGAAACAGTTGCCGGCAGACCTACTTCTCGAATCGCTTTAGTCATTGCCTTAATTGGTAATTGAGTAAAATAAGCCGTCGCTCCATCTGATTGAATAGTTTGATTCAAAGGTTGATATCCCGCATTATCTGCAATTCTGCCATCATCAAGATTAATTGCTACTCTTTCAGGTGTAATAGCAAAGCGGCCTCCTGCTTGTCCCACATTTAAAACGTAGTCTGGCTTATAATTTTCAATCGCCTCTTTAACTACTTCAGCACTTATATTAAATTTGGTAGGAATTTCTAATTTAATTATTTTAGCTCCAGCAATATTATCTGGTAAACGTTTTACTGCTTCAAGTGCAGGATTTATCCTATCTTCACCAAAAGAATCAAATCCAGTGACAAGAATCTTCATAGCTATCCCTTCTTACTAAAATATCTAAAAACTTATTATCCAAATCTTATCATAAAAAAATCAGATAGTGCAGTTTATTTGTATTATATTTTTAATCTTGATATAATTTAAACAAATAAGTTAAAGGAGTGATTAACATGATTCTTTTTGTTTACAGTCGTTAAGTTCATATTTTAATTAAACAAAGCGAGGTTGAAAACTCATGGTAAAATTACGTTAAACATCAATTCTCCAAAATGTCATAAGATATTTCTACAATATGAGGTACTTCAATGAGCAAATTAAAGAAGAAAAATTTCAACCCAAGTAAATCAAAGATTCATGTTAAGCAAGCATTAAAAAATTATGCTGGCAAAAAGGGGAAAGCCATTCATAGACTAAATATCCCTAATAAATCCGCTTAACTTAAAAGTGAGAGTTTTTCAACTCTCACTTTTTTTATTTTTGCTTAGCTTTTTCAAATTTTTCCTTGGAAATATAACTTATTTTTTCAACATACTGCCCTTTATGAGTAATTTCAATATATTCTTTGCTATTATCATAGCCGCCAACTTCAGAAAGTTTATATGATAGATTCTCGCCAGTTTTTGGATTTATTGCTTGAACTTGATAATAATTTTGCGTTCCTTTCTTTACTTTGGCATAACTAGTAGTTTTCTGAATAAAAGGATTAAATCGATCTGTTTGTGGTGTATGAACAAAGAAAAATGCAAAAATCGCTACAACAATAACGCCTGTAACTGTTAACATAACTTTTTTAAACGTGCTCATTGTCCTTCTCCTTCATTTTTAATTAGTTTTATTTTCTTTTCTTGAACTTGAATAATATAATCACATTTTTTCCAAACTTGTGGATCGTGTGTTGCAACTAAAATAGTTGCATCAGAACCAAAGTCATTTAATAGGTGCTTTAAAATTATTTGGGCATTATCTGGATCAAGTGAACCCGTTGGCTCATCAGCAAAAATAATTTTTGGCTTTTTCAAAATAATTCTCGCAAGTGCTAATCTTTGTTGCTCTCCACCACTTAACACAAAAACTTTTTGACTTAAATTTAAATAATCCAAATCAAGCAACTTAAGAACAGATTTCAATTTTTCTTGTGCCACTTTTTTAGATATCTTTTGATTTGCAAGTCCAATTAATAAATTTTGTTCAACTGTATCTGTATCAATTAGTCCATAATTTTGAAAAATAAAGCCAAAGTAATCTTTACGGAATTTAGCCAAATTTGCTTCCTTAACTACTTGGCCATCTATCTCAACTTGACCACTACTTGCACTTTCTAATCCGCCAATGATATTTAATAAAGTAGTCTTACCTGAGCCACTTTTACCAATAATTGCATAACTCTTGCCAGCATGTAAATCAGCCGATACATTTACAAAGATTGAATGATTCCCAAAGCTTTTACTAATATTTTTTAATTTAATCATTTTAATTACCGCCCTTAATTGCCATGGTTAATTGTTGTGAGTAAGCCTCGTTCAGCTCGCATCGCCAACACAATAATTGCACTCGTTTCCAAAATCAAATAGGCTATTAAGCCAAATATTAAGATCCAATTAATACCACAAAAAATTGCTACTAAGATTGCAACGCCAATATCAATTAATAAATTAAAACTTGTAAATTTTAAAACTAAGTCATAATTTGATATGCCGAATACTTTTCTAATTGCCATCCGAGGACGTTCTTTTTGCAAAAATGAAGAAGCAATAAAAATCATCAAGAAAAATAGCTGACCAATTGAAAGTACGATAGTAAGTGATAAAATTGTCAATTTCCTTGAAATTGTAATATTGAAGTTTGACAATCGTGTTTTAGCATCAGTAATCCCTACAATATAACTTTGCAATCCCAACTGACTGAGTTGTGTTTTTAATTTCTGCAAATTCTTAAACTGAATCATTCCTTTTGTCGCGCTAGAAAAATAGAAATCATTCGATAATAAACCCGAATCAACTATAAACACTGGATTAGTTGAAATAGAATCGCTAATTTCTTTACCTATTAAGTAATTGAAAACTTGGCCAGGATTTTTAATCAAAATATATTCAAAATTGAGTTTTTGCCCTTTTCTTCCACTCAACTCTTGTTGAAAGCTAGTATAGTCGACCACATTTTTCTTAATTTCAGATAATTTAGACTTATGAGTAATTGGGACAAATACATAAAGAGTCTTGGCTTGATAGCGTAGTTTATACAAGTCCTTCCCTGTTAAATCTTCTAATTTATTATATTTGAGGAAATTCTTATTAATAATTAATACATTTCCATTAGTAACATCAAAATTATTGCTTGCAGGATGATACTCCTGATTGGTTCTACTAATAATTACATCTGAATTTTTAGCGACCAATTTTTTAGTTAAGTTACCCAATTTATCTTCTTCTGCCCTATCCTGTGGATCAACATAACCATACTGGATAGTATAGCCACTGCCTCGACTAATCCACATATTCATAATATTCTGGTCGTCATGTAAATTTTTTACGCTTGAATATAATATAAATAAATTAAAGAAGACCACTATTAGTAAAACTATCTTTAACAAGTAACTTACTGCAGTTAAAGCAGCAGAATATGTCTGTCCTTTAATTGCTGCACCTAACTTTGCTAACAGTAAAGGAAAATAAGATAGCAATTCTAATAACAGAGCAAAAATTAATAATACAAGTTCTAAAATTAGTCCATACTTTGCAAAAAAGATAATTCCTGTCAGGTTCATTTCCCAACTAGTAACCACGCCAAAAATGATTATCAAAGCACTTAGTATAATAGCAAAAGGCCGACTAATATCTAATAAATCCCTAACTAATATTTTGAAAAAATTCCAACCATTAAGTCGTAAAATTGCATATTTTTTCAGATTTGCTACCTTTTCCATAACACTAACAGTAAAGAAAATTGCGAATACGCTAATAAAAATCAAAAGATAATTTAGGATATTTTCATTGAAAAAAGCAACTTTCCAAAAATCATCCTTACCTACTTCAAATTTAAGGCCATAGTCCGTTAATTTAGATTGCAATTTAACAAATTCAGATGATGAAGCATTAGTATAGTATTCTCCTTTAAGATCTAACAATTCCACTTCCTTACTAGAAAACTGCTTCACAGCACTATTTCGATAAAGTGAGGCATTATATGGTAAATCAGAGTTAAAAACATAGATTGATTTAGTTACTGAATTATTTATAGTATTTTGTCTAATTAAAGTTAGTTGGTAGTGGCCCTTTCGAGCCACCTTCTTTAGTTCAAAAAATACTTGTGCTTTATTGGCCTTCTGCTTATCGCCATATACTTTTATAACATTTTGCTCTCCTGGAATTGTTTCTAAATCGTATTGCCTAATTACAGTACTTAATAAAAAGAAAGCTACAATACTAATAATCGTAAACAAACTTAATTTAATTGTCTTGAACATGATTCTTCTCCCACATAACAGGCGATTTATTGTAATATTGCAATATAACTGTATACTTAAATTATATCTGAAGAATTAGTCTTTTTCAAAAAAACGCTTTCATGCAAAAACAAAAAAAGACAGCTCTTTCGAGCTGCCTTTTTTAACGTGAGATTAACGACGAACTTCACGAATTCTTGCTGCCTTACCGTGTAAGTTACGTAAGTAGTAAAGCTTAGCACGACGTACACGACCATGACGTACAACTTCTACCTTAGCAACACGTGGGTCGTTAACTGGGAAAGTACGTTCAACGCCGATACCTGAAGAAATCTTACGAACAGTGTAAGTTGCGCTGATACCAACGCCCTTCTTCTTAATTACAACACCTTCGAAAAGTTGGATACGTTCGTGAGTACCTTCAACAACACGTACGTGAACACGAACAGTGTCACCTGCGCGGAATGCAGGAATATCATCACGAAGTTGTTCCTTAGTCAATTCTTGAATTAATGGATCCATAATATATCTTCTCCTTCTACGATATTCTTCAACAATACTCTTGCCAGCGGAATACCCATAACTTAATTACGTGGATACAAACACCACTCAGAATAGTTTAACAAGTCTAGTTCTTATTTTCAAGATCTAGCTTAATTTCAGTTAATAATTTACTTTCTTCTGGGGTAAATTCTCGAGTTTCTAATAAATCTGGTCGCCTTAAAAGAGTATTTCGTAAAGCTTCTTTTAAACGCCATTCAGCAATT
Organism: Lactobacillus fornicalis; assembly: GCF_055362665.1. Lineage (NCBI taxonomy): Bacteria > Bacillati > Bacillota > Bacilli > Lactobacillales > Lactobacillaceae > Lactobacillus > Lactobacillus fornicalis. The sequence continues at coordinate 61,284 of NZ_JBLTIM010000008.1, read as the reverse complement.
TTCCCATGATTCCCACTCATTAATACTTCCGGCACTTTCATTCCTTCAAATTCGGCAGGGCGTGTATATTGTGGGTATTCAAGTAAACCATGAGAAAAACTTTCTTCCACTGCAGAAGCTGAATTTCCTAAAACTCCCGGTAAAAGACGGACTGTTGCATCAATCATGCTCATAGTTGGCAATTCTCCACCAGTTAAAACATAATCACCAATTGAAACAACTTCATCGGCCATTTCATAAACTCTTTGATCAAAGCCTTCATAATGTCCACAAATAAATGTCAAATCTTGCTCTTCATCCGCCCAACGTTTAGCCATCTTTTGATTAAAAGTTTTCCCCTGTGGAGCAGTAATAATAACTTTTCCCTTTTTTTCAAGCGAATCAAGGGCTTTTTTTATTGGCATAATTTGCAAAACCATCCCAGCCCCACCACCATATGGAGTATCGTCAACATGGTGGTGTACATCAGTAGTAAAATCACGGAAATTTACTAAATTTAAATCCCATTTTTTATCTTCAAGAGCACGGCCAAGCATAGAAACCTGTAATGGAGTAAACATATCTGGGAAAAGCGTCAATACATTAATCTTCATCGCGTAATCCCTCCATCAATTCTACTCTTACCTCTTCTTTATCCAAATTAACACTCTTTACAAAACTTGGAACATATGGAAGCCAAAATGGTTTACCCACTTTAGGAGTTACTTGCCAAATATCATTAGCACCTGGGGCTTCAATATCAGTTACTTTACCAATCAATTCGTCAGTTTCATTATCTACTACTGATAAACCAATAATCTGGTGGTAATAATAATGACCTTCAGGTAATTGTTCTTGATCTTCTTCACTAATTACCAAAGTTTTACCAAATAAGCTTTCAGCTTCATTAATATCTTTAATTTCTTTAAAAGTAACCAGCCAAAATTGCTTAAATGGTCGTCCACTTTCTACGGTTAATTGACGCATATCATCTTTTATAAAAAGCTTAACCCCTTCACAAAAGCGTTGCTCAGGAAAATCAGTAATTACCTTTACCTTTACTTCACCTTTAAGTCCATGACTTGTTAAAACTTGGGCAACATCATAAAACTGCATTAAAAAATCCTCATTCTAGCTAATAAAAAAAGTTTGAAGCTCTCACTTCAAACTTTCTAAGTAAATCTAATTACTTGTTGTATTTTGCGTCGTGCAACTTTTGCATCAAGCCAGCACCTGAAAGAAGTGATCTAACAGTGTCTGATGGTTGTGCACCTTTTTGAAGCCATGCGAAAACTTTTTCTTCGTCAAGCTTTAATTCCTTAGGTTGTGAAACTGGGTTGTAGTAACCTACTTCTTCAATAAAACGACCATCACGTGGAGCTCTTGAGTCAGCAACTACGATACGGTAGAAAGGCTTTCTCTTTGAACCCATACGACGCATACGAATTTTAACTGCCATAGTTTGAATTCCTCCTAATTAATTAACGATATATAATATACCAAACAAAATAGAAGGTGTAAAGTATTTTTCCTTAACAGTTTAAATTTTTATGATTTAAATCTTTTAATGTGTTTTAGACGCTTCTTTTTACCTTTCTTAAATTGCTTACCCATACGGCGCATTGCAGCTTGAGCCATTGGTGAATCCATTCCTGGAAGTCCTGCCAAAGCCTTGGTATTACCACTAGTAATTTTTTGCATCATATCTTTTGATTGTTTAAATTGTTTAATCATCCGATTAACTTCCATAATTGGACGACCAGAACCAGCGGCAATTCTCCGTCTTCTAGAAGGATTAAGCAAATCTGGATCTTGACGTTCTGCTTCAGTCATCGAGTAAACGATAGCTTTAGTATGAGCGATTTGCTTTTCATCAATTGAGAAATTTTTAAGTTGTGGATTATTAGCCATGCCTGGAATCATCTTCATAATTTGGTCAAGTGGGCCCATCTTTTGAACTTGTTCTAATTGATCAATAAAGTCATTAAAATCAAAAGTGTTTTCACGCATCTTTTGCGCAACTTTTTCTGCCTCTTTGGCATCGTAATCTCTCTGGGCTTTTTCAATTAAGGTTAAAACATCCCCCATACCCAAAATTCTTGATGCCATTCTATCTGGGTAAAAACCTTCAAGCTCAGATAATTTTTCACCTTGACCAGTAAACAGAATCGGCTTGCCAGTAACTGCTCTAATTGAAAGAGCAGCACCACCACGAGTATCACCATCAAGTTTAGTTAAAATAACACCAGTAACATCTAAACGCTTATCAAAAGTCTCAGCAACTTGTGCACCAACTTGACCAGTCATTGCATCAACAACTAAGACAATATTATCAGGCTTAGCTACTTCTTTAACTCGTTCTAATTCTTCCATTAACGCTTCATCAATTTCAAGTCGACCAGCGGTATCGATTAAAACATAATCATTTTTAGCTTCCTTAGCTTGAGCTAAACCATCAGCCACAATTTTAGCGACATCTTTTTCATCTTCACTAAACACAGGTACTGACAATTGATCACCAATTTGCTTTAACTGATCAATTGCTGCAGGACGGTAAATATCACCAGCAATCAATAAGGGACGAGCCTTTTCAGTATCCATTAAATACTTAGCTAATTTACCAACAGTAGTAGTTTTACCAGTACCTTGCAAACCAACCATCATAATAATTGTTGGAATATGGGGAGCTTTGTTTAACTTGGCAGCTTCTTCTCCCATCATCTTAGTTAATTCATCATTAACAATCTTAATAATTTGTTGACCGGGAGTTAAACTACCTTGAACTTCTTGACCTAAAGCTCTTTCCTTAATTTTTTTAATAAAGTCTTTTACGACTTTAAAATTAACATCAGCTTCAAGTAAGGCAAGTCGAATTTCACGACTAGCAGCATTAATATCTGCTTCGCTAACCTTACCTTTCCCAGTTAAATTTTTTAATGCTTTTTGAATTCGCTCACTTAAATTTTCAAAAGCCATCTAACTATTCTCCTCTAATTAATTTAATTAACTTAGTTAAGTTATCGTGACAAGCCTCTGGATTACTATTTAGCTCTTTTAAAGCCTTACTAGCCAAATTTTCCATTTTAACGTAGTCACTCTTAAGGTGAAGCTTCTTTTCATAGTTTTCCAAGCTTTTACTAGATCTGCGTAAGTTATCATAAACAGCCTGACGCGAAACACCATGATTATCAGCAATTTCACCTAATGATAAATCATCATAATAATAATCTTCAAAATAGGCCTGTTGCCCTTTCGTTAATAACTGACCATAAAAAGAATATAAATCAGCTAAATTTTCATTTTTTATAAGTTCCATTTACTTCACCAATTCATAGTATACCAAAACAAAAAGCTACACTCCATGGTGTAGCTTAATTCATAGATAACTTACTTAATAAAGAAACAAAATACTGAAAACAAGATGAAGTCCCAAAGTGATTGTAAAAACACGAAATAAGGTTTCGTTTTAGCTATTTGACCTAATAAGAAATAACTTGGAACAACTGACAAAATTAAAAATATACCTGCAAATAAGATATTGGAATGAACCGTATTAAGCATCAAAAAAGTAAGTAAAATCATATTAAGAAGATGACCTACTTGATATTGATTTAAAGTCATATTTATCACCGTCCTCTTTTTTGTAACCGCTTTTATAATATTATTATACAAGATTAGATAAGAAAAAGCTTTTTAGATATCAAAAAAGGCGTAATATCAAGCTTTTAAGCTTGCTTACGCCTTTAATATTTACTTAAATGTATTACACGATCAAAATATTGCTCTAACTCTAAATTAAAATTATGTGCAATAAAAACAACGGTAACATCTAATTGAGATAAATATTTCAAAATTTTCTTCGTACCTGTTTCATCGATTGCACTCGTTCCCTCATCAATAAAAATAATCTTTGCTTTATGCACCAATGCCCTCGCCAAAATAATTTTTTGTCTTTGACCACCAGACACATTTAGCTTTTCTAAATCAACGGGTTCATTAATTCCAAGCGAAAACTTAGCTAAATCAGAATCAAGTCCCACTTTTTTAACTACCGATAGAGCTGTTGATTTTAGTTCCTTATCGTACATAGTAATATTATCCAAAATTGTCCCAGGAAGTAAGCTAGGCTTTTGAGGAATATATCTAATTTGTTGAGGGTCATAATTTATCAGTTGTCCATTTTTTAAAAAGCTGATTTTTCCAGTCGTTGGTTTTAACTGTCCTAAAATCAACTTCATCCAGGTAGACTTGCCTGCTCCAGTATCACCAGTCAGTAAAACTTTTTCACCAGCTTTAATATTTAATTCAGGATATGATAAGCTCTCCCCATTTTCAAATTGAAAAGTTAAAGGGCTAGTTGCAATGTCAACCGCATAATTTGGTATATTTTTTACTTCTTCTTCAAGCTCATGACAATCACTTAAAATTTCCCGGCTCAATTTATCAGTTCCTTTAATTTGACCCCAAGAAGTAGTTAACCTTGTAATTGAATTAGTTAAGTAATATTCATAATTTCCTACCGCAATTATCAAACCAAATTCCGCTTTGCCTGAGATAAACAAATAACCAGCAACAAGGTATAGAACAGTGGTAAAAATCGTTGCCATTAATTTATTTAATAGAATTAGAATTTGAATATTCCCAGTTTGTTTAAGATTAGCCCTTTCTAAGCTGGTAGAGGAGCTGGCTAAAATCTTGAATAATTTAGCTCCCGCTAAAAAGTGCCTAATTTCTGCAATTCCATCTAACCAATTTTCAATTTGAAAAAGATATTTTTGATTGGCAGCAGAGATTTTTTGAAAGGACTTTTGCATTGCTTTTTGAATAAATTTAGGAAGGAAAAGTGAAATAATAGTAACCAAAATTGTAACTAAAAAAAGTAACCAATTAGCATACCACAAAGCAAGAGCAGCAAAAACAATTAAACAAATACAAGAAATCAATTCTGGTAAAAGCAAAAATTTCTCTTGTCTTAACATGCTTATATCATTAGTAAGCCGATTTTCCCATCGAGCTAATTCAAACTTTTTTTCTTTATAAAAATGACTGATTAACTTCAATCTAACCTGATGGGAATATTGTTGAAATTGTCTTTCCAATAAATACGTTGAAATTGGTCCCAAAAACACAATTACCACATCAACAACTAGTGATAACAAAAGCATATTTAACCAAAGATTGAAATCATTTTTTTGAATTGCAGTTGTCGTGATTGCTATCAGGTAAGTTGCTAGGATAGTTGCAAAAGAACTCAAAATTATTAATAAAATAGAAATGCCAAAATTTAAAGGATTTGTTTTGATGAAGTCTTTAAAATTCAACTTCTTCACCCCTTCTCCAAATGAATCTGGTGGGTAAATAATTTCTTTGTTTCTGCTGGTAAGTTATGAGCAATAACAACAATTGTTATTTCTCTTTGCAATAGATTTTTGAAAATATCAAAACTAGTTTTACTATCAATTGCACTAGTGGCTTCATCAAGTAATAAAAATTTTGTATCGTGCAAACTAGCAAGAGCAAGTACAATTTTTTGCATTTGCCCACCAGAAAGATTCTCATTTGCTAAATTAACTATTGTACTTAGTCCTTGAGGTAAAACTGCTAAATCTCGATCAAAATCAACTAATTTACAAGCTTTTTGAACTTTATCAATAGCTAAATTTTTAAACATTGTAATATTATCCAAGATACTAACTGGAAATAACTTAGCATCTTGAGCTAGATATAGCATATCAAGATTACGATTTTTAATTTCTTGGCCATTTTGCTTAAAGAAGTTAATTTGACCTGCTACTGGTTTTAATTCACCAATTATCAGTTTGAATAAAGTAGACTTACCCACACCACTTTCGCCAGTCACTAGAACTTTATCACCAGGTTTGATTTCAAAATCAGGATAACGAATTTCTTCACCATTTTGATATTTGAAAAGCAAATTTTGGCCCTTGACTCCACCTACAGCTTCATTTTCATTATCTAAAATTGGTTTAAATTTTTGACTTAGTAAAATTTCTTGATTTAAATCACGACTTGATTTGAGCTTCATATACTGATTAATTAAAGTACCAAGGCTTGCAAAAATATTAAAAGCAAAATAACTAGCAACCATCGTACTCCCAAGATCTAATTGATGAGCAAAAAATAAAATAGCCGCACTTGCTGCTAAGAGAGTCTGAGCTCCAATATTTAGTCCACTATTAAAAAAATCTGCAAATTGCATAGCCTTTTGTTCATTTAACTGAGCTTTTTCAAATTTGCCCGCTACTTGACCGAGTTCATTTGTTAGTTTGTGTTTTTTATGATATCTACGTATTTCTTCAATTCCTCCCAACCAATTATGGGCATTTTTAAGAAGTAATTGATTTTTATCGGCCACTTTCTTACTTGCACGTGCAAGATAATTTTCCAATAATTTTGGTGCTAACATAATCAAGCTAAAACAAAAGAAAGTTATTAAAATTAAACCCCAATGAAGTGTTAATAAAACGCCTAATGAAAGAAAAAACGATATTGAATTAACTGCAATTTCATAATTAGCTTGAGCAAAATTATCTGATAACGTTTTTAAATTATTGCTCAGTTCATTTTGCATTTTAGAAATATCATGACAATTTTGATAATAGTAACTTTTAACTAAGCGAGCTCTTATTTGATGAAGATAAGCTTGTTTTATTTTTTCAAAACTATAATTTGTCCAGCCTTTCCCAATCCCAGTAATTACTGCTAGAAGAACGGTAACTAACAAATATGCTAAGAAATCTTTAAAATCTCTTTCTGATAAACTATTAATCAAAAATTTAAATACATAAGTACTACTTGTTGTTAGAATACTGGTAAATATCAATAAAAAGACTAGTAAAAAGCTCTGCAGGTAGTTAATTTTCAAAAGTCCTTTTAAATTCATATCTCCCCCTCCTTTATTTTGGTAAGAGCTGGATAAAGGTCTGATAACCACAATCAATAAATACTTGGCGAATATTAGTTAATTCTGTAGTATTCTTATCAAACAAAGCCTGGTAATACCTACCTAATAACTTATAAGCAAACAAAGTTAAATTAGCAGGCATTTTTTCGAGGTAGTTCTGCACATTGCGAGATTGATTGAATTCATTATTTTCATAGCAATTATCTAAATAATTAACTGAAATTGCTGCAATCACTTCTACTATCTCAAGATTAACTCCCTTAAAATCAGAGAATTTATTCATTATTGAAGCCATAAAAAAGGTAAGCTGATCAAGGTCATAGATACGCATTGTTAATCTAAAAATTTTTAAAGAGCTTAATGACCAACTATTTTGCTTAAAAAGTTCGGCTCGTAGTTTTTGCATTAGAGAATCAGATAATTTTGCATTCCTTTCATTTTTGATAAAGAAGGTTAATAATTCAACCTGTAGATTCAAAAAACTAACATCATTACCTGTATATTTCGTTAATTCTGTTTGAAGTTCAGCTAATTGTTTTAAATCCTTGTTATACCATATATCCAAGACTCTATCCGTAAAAGTATTAAGATTAAAATAGTCAGTTTTTACTTTTGAATCAATTTTCATAAAGAAAGACGGTATATCTATGCAATGTGCATCTAAAATAGCTAATAAATCATTTACATTTATTTCATGAAGATTATTTTCAACCTTAGAATAAAAAGATGGTGAAATTACTTCAGCAGCCATAGCTGATTGAGTAAGATTTAAATTTTTTCTTTCTTGTTTTAATGCTTCTCCAACCGTCATTTAATCCACCTTATCATAGCGTCATTTCAGACTCAATTGGAATGAAAAATGGATTCTCACCTTTTCTAAAGACCATTCGATCAATTACTATAACACCCAGTTGTCCGACACCATAATCCATGGCATTTTCATACCCCGTTTCATCTAAAATATTCCACTCTCCAGAACTGGGATTAAAGAAATTAAGTAAATCATATTGTAATAAATCATCCAATTTGGAAAAATGCTTTTCATGGTACTGATTATATTCAAAAATCGTATTTAAAATTCCTTGTCTTCCATGACAAAAACAAGCTTCGATTGTGCAAAATCCCTTTGATAAAAACGAAATAATTTTAGATAAAGAAGAAAATTTTATTTTTCCATGTGAAAGTAATTCAATCCTATTAAAGCCAAAAGCAATTCCAGCGAGTCCTTCACACCAAGAATACTTTAACGAATCTGAAAAGAAGCTTTTATTAATATTTATACTTCTATCCACTATTTTATCAGCTTTTTTAAGTTCTAACTGAGCTTTACTTTTAAAATCTCTATTTTTAAAGTAACAACCTAAAAGATACAAAACATAAGCTTTCCCCACACTTCCATGAGCGAAATTAATTCTTGAGAAATTTGTGGTTTCAAAATCAATATCGTAAAAGCTTTCAAATATCTTTTCCCCTAGTTTTTTTAATTCTTTTGAAAAGCTAGCATCTTTTAATAATAAATTTAAATATAATAGAGTGTAAGCTTTTCCGGAAACACCTAAAACAAAATCGTTAACCTCTTTTTTTTCAGGCCACGATAGAATAATCTTTTTTGCTTCATTCCTTAATGTCGAAGAATCAATTTCTTTTTCCTTGAATAACGCAATTAAATTCCAAATTAATCCTGTACTTCCAAACAAATAACTATCTCCATATTCAAAATTATTGCTTATATCAAGTACTTTTTGTTTTATCGGAAGTTTTTCAGCGCTTACTTTCAATGCTGTATCGACCCCAGAAATTCCATGCTGAATAGATAATTCACTAACGTATTGACCAAAATTTTTACTTTTCCACCATTTTTCACCTATCTTATAATCTGATTTCTTTAATTGTTTCGGAAGCTCTTCTAAAGAATTCATCAATAAGCTAGTATCAAAATCTTTAATTGAGTCAACGTAAAATCCGTATTTATAAATATCTTTTATTTTATTTTGGTTCAAATTTTCAGATACATATGGATTGGGGTCTATTGACAATGACAAAATATAATTGGCAATATCTAAAAAAGCACTAAATTGAGGATTCAATTTTGAAGCTAATTTATTTTGATTAATCAAAATTCTAACTGCATCGTTAAGATTTTCAGAATTATATTTTGGTGTTTTTCCAAGTGTCAAGGTAATTATAATAATGCCTAAAGAAAACAAATCTTCTTTCTGTGTCAAAAAAGTTTTCGTAGAATAATTTGGAACATAATATGGTGTTTTAAAAGTTCTTTTATATTTTTTATTTGCATTTTTCCTAACATATTCAAGATCAACCAAATATGTTATTCCATCTTTATAAATAAAATTACTATTAGTTACATCACCAATTATATATCCTGCTTCATGGATAAGTCTTATAGTATTGCAAATTGAAAGAATCACACTTAATAATTTTTCTTTACCAAAAAAGCTATCCAAACTTTTCCCATCAATAAATTCCGTAACTTGAAATTCTATATTATTTTCATTGAAATAAGATTTCACTTTTGGAATCACATTTAAATTACTAAGATTGCGTAACATTTGATTCTCGTTCCTTAATAGTTCTTTAGCGGAATAAGCAGCACAATCATTCTTAACATACGGATTTGCCGATTTAATTATCACTTGTTTTCCAGTTACATTCTCAACACCTAAATAGACATCACCTTTGTTTTTTTGCGCCATTATTTCAATAAAACTATATGAATTTAGCTTGGATTGTTTTGAAATATTTTTTTCGGGTACTAATAACCATTTTTCCGTTGAACCAAATGGCCACTCTACTCCTTCAGGAAGATCAAAATAACCAACTCTACTATCTTCAATAATTTCACCTGAAGGTAACGTCATATAAAGAAGCTCTTTTTGAGCTTTTAAATCCCATCTTGCAATTTTCTTAAAAGCACCATATCTGAATTGAACGCAACTATTATTCGGTAATTGATAATCAGTAAATATTTGAGGAGCTTTAAAATTTTTTAGCTTTGTAAAAAGTTGTTTAATAACAATTTTAAACACATTTATATTTTGCGGATAAAATGTAATAAATTTATTTGCTTCTGCTACTGGTATATGTGGATCGTTTAAGATTTTAAAACATTCTATATTTTTAGCAACCTTGAAAGAACAGTCATTTGCTTCAAAAACAGCTTTTGCAATTTGAAAAACTTTATACTTATCTTCAGGTCTTGCTGCTAAATGTCCTTTCCATCCAGAATCAGGTAATTTTTGACTCTTGACGTTAAAATAAATCCAGAAATCAGAGACATTTATAGAATATTTTTTAGAAGTTCCTTTTTTTAAAAATTTTGAAAACTCGTCTTCTTTTTGATTGGCATAAACAAAAGGTAAATATTTATTCATTCTATTCCCTCCTTCTTAAATAAAAAAAGACTAATAAAATTAGTCTTTTAATAAAGATTTAACAAGTATAAGAACAAGTGTAAGAACACAATTTAGGTCCACCTGTAACTTCTCTGACTGGTAACTTCTTTAAATCTTTCATGCTAAATACTTTTACAACTTTCATAACTAAAATCTCCTTTTCTTTTTAATTTAATTAAATTTTATCATGGCTTTTTTTATAAAATTTATTTATTCAAATTTGAAAATTTATTTTCGAATACGAAAGTTTGTAACAAAAAGTGGGATAAAAGGGGGGCTTAGCTTATTGCTAACAAATAGATATACAAATTAATTTAGTTCAGATTGGACTTTTAGTTTGTGCAACACTTGTGCAACAAAATTACAATTAATAGTGATTAATAGCATTTTTACAAAAACAAAAAAAGCGTAATATCAAGCTTTTAAGCTTGCTTACGCCTTTCATTAATTATAAATTTTTATCCATATTGAATGTTAATTTACTCATATTAATACTTTCGGTTAACATCTTGCCCCATAATTTTTCAGTTTGTTCACGAGTATAACGAACAGTTTCTTGATTTTCTTTAGTCAAGAATTCTGTTAATTCTTCACCCTTCAAATCTCCTGCCTTAGCAACAACTTCTTCAATTCTTGCTCTAAAGTAGCGACGCATTTCAATTAGATAATCTGTATCAAATTGAACAAATTGTGGGTAATGACTTTCAACAGTTGCCGCTACTGCCTTGTAGAACCACCAGGCATCTTTTTGATTGAAAGTTAAGCTAGTATTCTTAAAACTTTCTTCAGTATCGTTCATATTGGCGAAGAATGGAATAAATGGTGTAAAGGTTGGTCCACCAATACATAACCAGTAAATCGCAGCCTTGTCTTCTGGCAAGTCATTTCTAATTTGTAAGATGTGGGCATTTTGAGTTCTATTTAAACCAATTGGACGGTAGCGATGCTTTTCTTCATCAGTACCCTTGCCATATGGATCAAATGGAGTTTCTTGATAGTGACTACCTAAAACAAAAGTAATATCATCAGGATTAATTAATTTTTCTGCCTTACGAATAAATGGTAAATCGCCATCTTCAGGATCTTGTTCAATACTTGGATTGAAGTATCTTTGAGCGTACCAAACACGGCTAGTGTTGTAATGACGGTCTTTTTCATTGTATGTACCAAAAATGTGTCGGAAGTTAAAGCCTTCTCGATCAACATTTAAGTGGTGCTTTTCAACGAACTCTTGAATACCTTCACTCCACATAAAGTTGTCAGGATCGTTAAAGTCAACTTGCTCAATTGAAACTCGGTTTGCCGCAACTGCATAGCAATCATCTGGAATTCTTTGGGCTACCCAGTGGTGACCGGTAACAATTTCCATGTACCAAACTTCATCCTTATCACCGAACAAAACTGAATTACCAGCTGCAGAACCATACTTTTTAATTAAATCACCCAATAATTTAACTCCATCACGGGCTGAGTCAATATAAGGTGCTACCACATTTTGCATACAGTCTTCATCAAGACCATCAACAACTAAGGGATCGAACGCTAAAGTTCTTTCATTACCATAAGTTGATTCAGTACAAGACATCGCAACGTTCTTTTCATTGATGCCACTTTCTTCATAGTAACCTAATTTTTTGTAATCAACATTAGGAACTGCTTGCGTTCTATATGCCCAATCTGGCAAATCCATTTCAAATTTATTAAGCCATGACTTAATATGGCGGCCTTTTTCACCTTTAACAGCAGGCTTTACCACAAATTTTTGTGGAGTAATTGGTAAAAATGTGTCATCATTTCTAGCAATCATTGTTGAGCCATCAATAGATGCTTTTTTACCAACTAAAATAGTTGTACATGCGCTTAATTCTTTCATTTTTTTCTCCTTATACAATGCCGTGGAATAAACCAACAGCATAACTAGCTGCATCAAAATCAGCTAAATCTTCTGCCTTTTCACCTAGACCAACTAATTTAACAGGTAATTTCATTTCATTTCTGATTGCTAAAATTACCCCACCTTTTGAAGAACCATCTAACTTAGTTAAAACTAATCCAGTTAACTTAGTAGTCTTATCAAAATCCTTTGCTTGAAGTAAGGCATTTTGTCCAGTTGAGCCGTCTAAAACCAATAATGTTTCACTTGGTTCTTCTGGCAGTAACTTTTTGATAGTACGTTCTATTTTTTCAAGTTCTTTCATTAAGTTTTGCTTATTTTGAAGTCGACCTGCTGTATCAACTAAAACATAGTCTGCCTTTTCTTCTAAGCCATGTTTAACACCATCATAGACTACACTTGCTGGATCAGCTTGAACGGGACCTGTTACAACTTCTGTTTCAGTACGTCTTCCCCATTCTTTTAGCTGTTCAACTGCACCAGCTCTAAAAGTATCAGCTGCAACTAAGACAACTTTCTTACCTTGATTCTTGAAACGTTGGGCCAATTTACCGATAGTTGTAGTTTTACCAGCTCCATTAACCCCAACAAAAAGGTAAACATTAGTCTTACCATCATTATACGTTAATTTTTCAGCCTCTGAATCACCATTTTGATCGTAAATGTCTACTAATTTTTGGACAATTAATTTTTTGAGTTCATCGTGACTCTTGGCATTTTGCAATTTTGCTTCGTCTTTTAGCTGTTCAACTAGTTCTTCACTAGTTTCAAAACCAACATCAGATTCAATTAGCAAATCTTCTAATTCATCAAAGAAGTCTTCATCAACACTTCTAAATTGAGCAAAAAAGGCATTAAGTCTAGCTCCAAAGCCCTGATTAGTCTTTTTCAAGCCACTATCATAAAGCTCTTGCGTTTTACTTTCGCTAGATTCTGCTTCAGGTTCTGTTTCTTCGCCTTTTTCTTCTTCTGAGCTACTATCTTCAACTTCTTGACTAGCCACAATATCTTTTTCTGGCTTTGAATCAACAACTTCTTCAGAATCAGTTTGCTCTTCTTTGGTAAAACTTACTTCCGGCTCATTTTTTACTTCATCAGAAGCTGAACTTTCATTTTTATCTTCAGCTGCTTCCGCATTAGTTTCAATTTCCGCTGATTTATTTTCTTCTGGTTTTACTTCATTAGTTTCTTCAGCAACTTCCGCCTTTTCCTCTTCTGGCTTAGAAGGAGCCTGCTTAGCTTTTTCCTCATTATTCCCAAATAATGTTTTTTTAATTTTGTCAAATAATCCCATTAACTCACCTCATCATTATCTTTAATCTCTTTCAATGACACTGAAAGAACCTGTGATACTCCTGATTCTTGCATAACTACACCATACAATTGATCTGCTTTTTCCATAGTTCCACGTCGGTGGGTAATCACAATAAATTGTGTATGCATATCATAATGATGTAAAAACTTAGCAAATCTTGTTACATTTGCATCATCAAGAGCAGCTTCTACTTCATCAAGGATACAGAAAGGTACTGGATTTACTTGTAAAATTGCAAAAAGCAAAGTTATTGCTGTTAAGGCTCTTTCTCCACCAGAAAGCAAACTTAACTTTTGGAGCTTTTTACCAGGTGGTTGAGCAATAATTTCAATCCCTGTTTCTAATAGATTATCACTATCAGTTAAAACCAACTTAGCATTTCCACCACCAAAGACAACTGGGAAAATTTGGCTAAAGCTCTTGGCAATTTCTTTAAATGCGTGACTAAAGCGCTTCTTAACTTCTTCATCAAGGTTAGCCATTGATTTTTCAATGTCTTCTTTAGCTTTAAGTAAATCAGCTTGTTGTCCAGTTAAAAAGTCATAACGGCTCTTAACCTCTTCATATTCTTCAATTGAAGACAAGTTAACAGGGCCAATATCATCTAAACTCATCTGATGCAATTTAACGCTTTTGGCTAATCTAGCCTGATTTTCAGAATTATTTTCAATTTCAGCCTGATTTAGAGCCATTTCATAAGTTAAAGCATATTCATCACGTAATTTATCAAGATGTTGCTTCATCTTAGTTTTAACTTGCGCTAAACTGACAGAATAACTTTCCTGCTCAGTTGCTGCATCTTTTCGCAAGTCGTAATTTCGAGTGAAACTAGCATCTAATTGGCTAATCTGAGCATCTAATTGTCCCAAGTGACTACTAATTTCTTTTAATTTTACTTCTAGTTCTTGTTTTTCTTTAGTCAATTCAGTAATTTTTTGAACTTTTTGAGCTTTTTGCTCAGCTGTTAATTCTTTATTAGAAGTTAAATCAGCTAGCTTAGTTTCTAAAAGTTTTACTTGGGATGTACTAGTCTCTTTTTGAGATGCTAAATCATGTAACTTAGCTTTCAAATTGTTTTTTTGATTGTGAAGAACAGCTAATTTTGGATTCAACTCTGCAAGCTTGGCTTGAACATCTTTATTAAGATTTGCAAAATCATCAATCTGATCTTTCTTTTCGGCCATTGCCTGTTTTTGTTTTTCTAAGCGGTCATTGATTTGCGTTTGTATTTGTTTTTTCTCTTTAATTTTTTCTTCTAAACGCTTGATTTCTGCTGCTCTTTCATCAGCACGATTTTGATAGAGATGATGCGCTTCTTTAAGACGCTTAACTTCACTTTCTTTGTTTTGATAACTTAAAGCTAATGCACTTAAATCTTGAATAGCCACTTGTAGTTCATCATTTAAGCTTGCAAAAATCTTTTTTTCTTTAGAAATTTTTTTATCTAAAGTAATAATCTTCTCTTTAGCTGCTTTTACTCCAGCTACCAATTCATTCACAGCTTTAGTTAACTTATTAATCTCACCAGCTGTTTGAAGTGGGGAATTATTTCTCTGATTCTTGGCCCCACCAGACATTGAACCACCCGGACTAATAACATCCCCATCTAAAGTAACAATACGATAGCGATAGATACGGCTATTAATCTTCATTGCATTATCAATTGTGTCAGCAACAATTACGTTACCCAATAAATAATTAACAGCTACTGATATATCAACTTGCCCTTTAGTTTTAACTAATTCACTTGCAACTCCAATAAAACCAGGCATCGACTTTAAAGTTGTGACTGTTGATGAAGGAATTGTACTAAATCGCAAGCCATCTAATGGAAGGAAAGTTGCTCGCCCCATTCGATTTTGCTTGAGTTGCATAATTGCGTTTCTAGCAGATTGCTTAGTATCAGTAACCAAATCCTGAACACCGCCACCTAGTGCAGTTGTTAAAGCCGCTTCTAACTCAGCTGGGAAATCAAGCAACTCACCAACAGCACCAATAACGCCTTGATATTGATCCAAATGATTTAAAATATTTCTAACACCATAGTAATACCCTTCATGGCGCTTTTGAATATTTTCTAACGCTTCTTTCTGAGCCTTAGCTGCTTGATATTTTTGACTTATATCTTGCAAAGAGCGATTAGCTAAGTTTTGTTTGGCTGTTAAATCATTAATTAAATCACTTTTTAGTTGAACTTGATTTTGTAAGTTATTTTTCTTAGCACTAGCTTCTTGACCTTGCTGCTTTAATTGAGTTAGTTCTGCCTCAGCCTTTTCTAGTTCTGCTTCAGCTGTCTTTAATTCAGGCATTGCAGCATTGTTTAGCCGTTTCAATTCATTTTCTGCATAAACCAAGTCATTATTATTGCTTGTTTGATCTTGCAAGCTTTGAATGTAATCATTACGCAAATTTTCTAATTCCTTGCTCAAGGTTTCAGGATCAGAATGTAAGCTTTGCGCATATCCATCCCTCTTTTTAGCTAAAGCAGCTTCTTGAGTAGCAACTTGATCTACTTCTTTTTGTAAAGAGGCTTCTTTTTCAGTCAAGGAAGATAAGTTCTTTTTTAACTCATTTAACTGATTTTCATACTCATGCTTTGTTGCATCATTATATTGGTCAGATTGTTCTGCAACTTGTAAATCAGTATTTAAGTTGGAAGTTTCTTGCGTTAGGTTAAGAAGACGTTCTTGCAATGCTTCTTTTTCCTTAGTTGTTTTAGCTAGTTGATTTTTTTTCTGTGCCAAATCATTTTGAGATTGGCTAACTTCCTCATCAAGCTTATTAAGCAAAATCTTACTTTTTTCTGTTTTTTTAGCTAGTTCAGTTCTTTTTAGTTCTAAATCTTGTAACTCAAAGGCTAGCAAAGTCTTTAAATCTTTATCTAACCCAGCTTTTTGGAATTTATATTCTTTTGCCAGGCTACTTTGCTTATGAAGCGGCTCAACTCGTCCTTCAAGTTCATTAACCAAGTCATTAATTCTGATTAAATTATCAGTAGTTTTAGCTAATTGATTGGTTGCTGCTTGTTTTTGTTCCTTAAATCGAAGCACTCCAGCAGCCTCTTCAAAGATAGCACGACGATTTTCAGGTCTAGAATTTAAAATTTCATCAACTTTTCCTTGAGAAATAATTGCTAATGAATCTTGTGAAATTCCAGAATCCATGAACAATGCATGCACATCTTTTAAGCGAACAGTTTGATTATTAATTAAATATTCGCTATCTCCACTACGTAGGATTCTCCGGGCAACCGTTACACGATCAGCATCGAAGTTAAGAGCACGATTCTTATTTTCAAATACAAGCTCCACTTCCGCATGATTCATTGGCGTCCTATACTGGCTACCCGCAAAAATTACGTCTTTCATGTTACTACCACGCAAAGACTTAGCGCTTGACTCACCCATTACCCAGCGAATTGCTTCTGTAATGTTACTTTTCCCACTACCGTTTGGACCAACGATACCAGTGATGCCATCGCCAAATTTTATTTTTGTTTTTTCTGCAAAAGATTTAAACCCTGTTAGGGTAAGTTCAGTTAATGGCACCTTTTCACCTTATTTCTCTTGATATTTTATTAATGCTAATTTAGCTGCTACTTGTTCAGCTGCTTTTTTATTATGTCCACTACCTTCGGAAATTTTCTTTCCTTCAACAAATAATGCTACTTTAAAATTAGAAGGAAGTTTAGTTTCCTCAAGAACTTGATACTCAATCTTAATTGCACCATTGACTTGTAAAAGCTCTTGTAAATCAGTCTTATAATCTCTTGAATCAGTAAATTCGCCACTATCAATCAATGGATAAACAGTTAATTTTAAGAATTTTTGAACAGCATCCATTCCTTGATCAAGGAATAACGCCCCATTAAATGCTTCAAAAACATCTTCTAGTAAAGTTTTTCTTTCTCTAGCGCCTGTTTTTTCTTCGCCGCGCCCCAAATTAATCTCAGCTGGGAAACCACACTCAATAGCAAAGCCAGAAAAGCCTTCTGTACGAACAATGTTAGAACGTAAGCGGGTTAGCTGCCCTTCATTTAAGCTTGGAAAATGCCGATAGAGATAATCCGAAACAGCTAATTCAAGCACAGCATCTCCTAAAAATTCCAGCTTTTCATAATTACCAGCTGACTCCTTAGGATGCTCATTTACATATGAAGAATGTGTAAATGCTTCTTCAAGAAGTGTTTCATTTTTAAACTTAATTCCATATTCTTCAAATAAGTAATTTTTAAACTTTGTACTTACCATCTCAAAATCCTTTCTAAAGCTCTATTATACCTATTTTTCAGTACGCAAAAAAGGACCATCTCGGTCCTTTTTCAAATATTAAATCTATTTTTTATAAGCAACATAGTACCAGTTAGGGAAGCCATTACCATTACTCTTAGATGGCTGCAAACTGTAACCCGTTAACTTATCATTAATTGCCATAATTGAATATGAATTAGTAAGTGGAACCACATAAGCTTGGTTATTCATATATTGTTGCCATTCATGGAATTTCTTCACACGATATTTATGATTAAAGGCTTTTTGTGAGTCAATTTCACTAAGCAATTCATTGTTCTTCTTAGTTACAAATCTACTATAGTTAAATTGAGCTGTTTCACTATATAAATCATTTGGTGATGGTTCACTTGATAAACTCCATGCTCCGATAAACATATCAACGTTAGGAGCATCATTTTTCAATTTATCATAGAATGAATTAAATTCAATCAAACGTCCACCTGTCAAAACAACGTGCAAGCCCATCTTCTTCCATTGTTGAATGTAGTTTTGAATAACTGCATCTTGAATTGAAGAACCACTCATTGCTGCTAAGTGAATAGTTAAAGGTTTACCATTTGGCTGAACACGATAAGTTCCACGTTTTTTGTATCCAGCCTTATCAAGTAATTCTTCACCCTTTTTAAGGTTGAATGAATAACCCTTAGCATCTTTATCAAAGTAATCGCCAAATTGTTTTGGAATCAAGGTTGGAATTCTAAAAGTTAATCCAGATGAATAACGCTTATAAACTTGGTTAACGTTCATGCCATAAGCAATAGCTTGACGCAAAGCCTTATTATTCATCTTGGAATCTGTATCCATCACATTCTTGCCAAGAGTTGAATTGTATTTACCAACTTTAAATCCAAGATAAGTATATTGAAGAGGAACTTTAGCAATGAAGTTAACATTCTTGGTTGAATTAATGTTTTGCCATTGCGAATTAATTACTTGAGTTACATCAAACTTATTTGACTTAATAGATTGTGAAACAGAATTTGGTGAAACAACTGTTGCTGTAATTTGGCTTAACTTTGGAGTGCCACGCCAGTAATACTTGTTTGGAACCCAAGTAACTGATTGACCACGAACAATCTTAGATAGTTTATAAGGACCGAAGAACAATGGATTCTTTCTAATCTTATCTGATGAAGTTAACTTCTTAAAACTTACATCTTTCAAATAATGATATGGTTCTGCATTTTCCCAAATATAACCATTACCTGATTGAGTCATACCTGGCTTCATTTCATTAAAGTGAATAACTACTGTCTTACCATCTGGCATTTCAATACCAGAAATAGTGGACGCCTTTCCCTCGTGGTAGTCTTTCATTCCCACAATATCTTCCAAACTTGAAGTATAGTTTTGCGATTGAGTTTCCTTATTAGCAAGTATCTCGTAAGCAAATTCAATATCTTTAGCAACAACTGGTTGCCCGTCAGACCATTTCACATTATCTCTTAATTTAATAGTAGCTGTTTTAGCATTTTGATCAATTTTTATACTTGCAGCACCATCATTTGTGTATCGATATTCATCATCAGTTGAGAATAAGCTTTCACTCCCATACTGCATAACCTCACTATCAATTGCACTAGTAGACAATTCATTACTAAAAATCCCAGTAAATGGTGTATCAGTTTCGATAGCAACATTTACTTTTCCACCCTTTTTAGCAGTCTTAGTTGGAACTGCCTGCTTAAAACTAATCGCTTGCTTAGTAGCATTAGACCCATTATTATTGCCACCACAAGCAGTTGTTGTGAGGGCGACTGCTGTCAATAAACCTAAACCTGTAAATACCTTTAATTTTTTCATATTATTCTCCTCATCGTCATCCAATGACAATAACTATTTTACCACCAAAATTTAATGAAAAAAAGCATAGTTATTTTTTATAGAAATTTATTTTTATTTAAACTAAAGAATAAAAAATGAGAAAACAAAAAAGATTCCTTTCAGGAATCTTTTTCGAGGTATTATTCGGTTTGTATCGGTTTATTTTTTATTTTGCGTAAGCAACATAGTACCAGTTTGGTTGACCGTTACCATTACCGAGACTTGGCTTCAAACTATAACCTGTCAACTTGTTGTTAATAGCAGAAATTTCATAACCATTTGATACTGGAACAACATAAGCTTCATCGTTCATATACTTTTGCCATTCGTGGAATTTCTTCACACGGTAACTATTGTTAAATGCTTTTTGTGAATCAATTTCATTTAACAATTGAGTATTCTTCTTAGTTACAAATCTTGCAAAGTTAAATGGTGCTTGCTCACTGTATAAGTCAGCTGGTGATGGTTCACTAGAAAGTGACCAACCAGCCATAAACATATCGATATTAGGAGAATCATTTTGAATCTTATCATAGAATGAATTTGATTCCATTAAACGACCTGATGAAAGCTTAACATCTAAACCAATCTTTCTCCATTGTTGGATGTAGTTTTGTGTAATAGAGTCACTTACTGAGCTACCACTTCTAGCAGCAAGGTAAATTACTAACTTCTTACCATTTGGTTGAACACGATATTTACCCTTTTTCTTGTATCCAGCCTTATCTAAGATTTGTTCAGCCTTCTTCAAGTTGTATGAATATGCATCAGCATTCTTACTGAAGTATTTACCAAACTGTTCTGGAATTAAAGTAGGAACTCTAAATGCAAGACCGTTAAAGTAACGTTTGTAAGCTTCATTAACGTTCATAGCATATGCAATAGCTTGACGAAGAGCCTTGTTATTCATCTTAGAATTCTTGTCCATCACATTCTTGCCAGTCTTAGTATCGTATTTACCAACCTTAAATCCTAAATAACTGTAAGAAAGAGGTACTTGGGCAATAAAGTTAACGCCTTTAGTATTCTTCACATTATTCCATTGTGAATTGATAACTTGGGCAACATCAAATTTCTTACTCTTAATTGATTGAGTTACTGAGTTAGTACCAACAACTGTAGCAACAATCTTCTTAAGCTTTGGAGTTCCACGCCAGTAGTACTTATTTGGAACCCAAGTAGTTGATTGACCACGTACGATACTTTGTAACTTATATGGACCAAAGAATAGTGGGTTCTTTCTAACCTTGTCGCTAGATTCTAAGTCTTTAAAAGCGACATCTTTCAAGTAGTGGTATGGAACCGCGGTTTCCCAGAAGTAACCATTACCTGATTGGGTCATACCTGGCTTCATTTCCTTGAAGTGTAAAACAACTTTACGTCCATTTTCACCATCTGGCATTTCAATACCAGAAATAGTTGAAGACTTGCCTTCATGATATTCTTCAAGACCAACAATATCAGCTAAAGAAGAAGTATAACGTTGAGAATTAGTATCCTTGTTAGCAATAATTTCATATGCGTATTCAATGTCTTTGGCAGTTACTTGCTTACCATCTGACCATTTAACACCTTTTTTCACTTCAATTGTAATGGTCTTAGCATTCTTGTCTAACTTGAAAGTAGCTGCACCTTTGTTAGTAAATTTATATGAATCATCTGTAGCAAGTAATGATTCATTACCAAATTGCATAACTTCTGAATCGGTTGAAGTTGTTGATAATTCGTTACTAAAGATTCCTGTAAATGGGGAATCAGTTTCAATTGCATAATTTACTGTACCACCACTCTTAGCAGTTTTGGTTGGGACAGTATCCTTAAACTTAGAAACTGAACTTGCTGAATTTGAACTTGAATTTGAATTACTACCACATGCTGTTAATGTAAGAGCAACCCCTGTAAGTAATCCAATAGAGCTTAACACCTTTACTTTGCTCATATGACATTCCCTCCATTTGTTTGTCGGTTCATATCCGATTTGATGTTTTTAATCTTAGCATGGTTATTTTAATATTGCAACATTTTTATCTCATTTTATTTTTAATATTTAATTTTTAAAGCAGATATGTACCCTTTTGTATGCTTTAATATCAGCAATGTAACCACTTACTATAAATCTAACAATAATTATATTTTTTTGCTATTAATTTGCATTAAGACTTAAAAATCGCGATTTATTTTATGAAAAGCAAGATAAAAATTAAAGTTAAATTCGCAATTATAATTTTTTATTGCAAAATAAAAAGGAATCGTAAGATTCCTTTTTAATAAAATTAACTTAGTTTTCACGTTGACGAGCATCCCCGGCTCTTTGTAAAGCACGACCAACATAGTTAATGCTTAAAGAAATAATTAAAAGCAAAATTGTAGCTGGCACCCATAACCATGGTCTAGTAGTTACGTTAACTGGATCATTTGCATACCCAATTAATGTACCTAAAGAAGGAGTGGTAGTTGGTAATCCGTAGCCAATGAATGAAAGTCCTGTTTCAATCCCAATGTTACCAGCAACAGTCAAAATAACGTCAATAATAATCATTGAACTGATATTTGGCAAGACTTCACGGAACATAATTCTTAAATTAGAAGAACCTGAAGTTTTTGAAGCCAAAACATATTCACGGTCTCTTTGAGACAAGACAAAAGATCTATAATATCTAGTTGATGAAGTCCAACCAAATAATGAAATCATTAAAACCAAAGTAACAGCATTGTAATTTGGAATAGTTGCAGCAAAAACAATTAAAATTGGCATTTGTGGCAAAATTTGGATAAAGTCAACTATTCTCATAATGATATTATCAATAGTACCACCAAAATAACCTGAAATTAATCCAATTACTAATCCGACTACTTCTACAATTAAAGTAACAGATAACCCAATCATAATTGAATTACGGCCACCCATCATCAATAATTGTAGGATATCTCTCCCACCATCATCAGTACCAAAGATATGGCCGGCTTCGCCCCAACTATAGTAAGCATCGGCAATGTTAACTTCTGTAACTTGTGATTTGCTTAAAAACAATGATCCTACGAAAGTAAACAATAAGATTGCAATGATAATAATCAAAGCACCCATTGCCACTTTATCCTTCTTTATTTCACGCCAAACAACTTTAAATCCTGAAGGAGGTAAAGAAACTTTAGCTGCAGTTTTTTCTTTCTTTGTTGATTTATCTTTAGCCATATTTCTACTCCCTCCTATTGAATTCTAATTCTTGGATCAACAATACTCATAATAATGTCAGAAAGTAAGTTACCAACCAAAGTCAAAATACCATAAAGCAAAATCAAAGCAGTTAAAGTAGTATAGTCACGTTGACTAATTGAATCAAGGAATAACTTACCCATACCAGGATATGAGAAGACTGTTTCTAATAGAATAGAACCACTAAGCAATCCAGTAATTGTATTACCAAAGAATGCTGCTATTGGCAAAAGTGAATTCCGCAAAATATGTTTGTTGAAAACAACTTTTTCTGGAACACCTTTTGAGCGAGCTGTTCTTACATAATCTTCAACTTTATTATCAACAATTCCTGTTCTAAGATATTGGACTATGCCAGTTGTGCTAATCAAGGCAACTAAAGTACCTGGTAAAATCAAGTGGTAGATTCGACTCAAAAATACGCCAAAAGTTCCACTTGCATCTGAACCAACAGATCCACTAATTGGGAACCAGTTTAAAACAAATCCAAACAGATACAACCCCAAGATATAAAATACAAATCCTGGAATGGCAAAAGTGAAGTAGTTAAAAATTTGGATACTTTGATCTTGCCACTTATCTTGGTTACGTCCTGCACTAATTCCTAAAGGAATAGCAATTAAGTAAGTTAAAATCACAGTAAACAATGATAACCAAAATGTATTAATTGCCCGATCCCAAATAAGTGAAGCAACAGGTACGTGTTGGATATAACTAGTACCTAAATCACCATGGAATAAGTTTCCAACCCAACGTGTATATTGAACCCAAGGTGCGTCATTAAGACCAAGCTCTTGCTTTAGTCGAGCAATTTCCTTGGGGTCAGTATTAGGATTAATAGCACCAGTAAATGGATCCCCAGGCATCATCTTTGCTAAGAAGAAGACCAACACACTAAGTAAGAAAATTTGGGGAATCATGATAAGAAATCTACGTAAAATTGTCTTCCACATCTTATTCACCCTCCTTTTCAATCTTATGAATTTCTTCTTCTGGTAAAGCTACAAAGTGATTTCGACTCACTTCACGTAATGGAAATACTTTACCATCTTTGTCATACCATCTAGCTTGGTCTTCTTGGAATTCCTTTTCAACCGCTTGACGATGCTTTTTATTTTCAGCACGGTGTTCAACATCAACTCGTGGAATAGCTGATAATAAACGCCGAGTATAAATATGCATTGGGTTTTTATAAATTTCTTCACGAGAACCTAATTCAACTAAACGCCCGCGGTGCATAATTGCTAAATTCTCTGACATGTGCTTAACAACACCTAAATCGTGAGAAATAAACAAGTAAGCAATATTGTACTGTTGTTGAATGTTCTTCATAAAGTTCAACACTTGTGCTTGAACTGATAAATCAAGCGCACTAGTTGGTTCATCAGCAACAATAAGCTTAGGGTTTGTTGCTACAGCACGTGCAACCCCAATTCTTTGTCTTTGACCACCTGAAAATTCATGAGGATACTTATAAATCGCATCACTTGGCATACCAACGATATCAAGTAATTCTTGAACTCTCTTTCTTTCTTCATCAGTAGTCAAGTTTTCGAAGTTTCTAATTGGTTCAGCAATAATATCCTCAATTCTTTTTCTAGGATTCAAACTAGACATTGAATCTTGGAAAATCATTTGGACATCTTTGTTATAATTCAGCTTTTTACGATTAGCTGGCTTAGTAACATCAACACCCTTGTATAGAATTTCACCGCTGGTAACCTTTTCAACACCGACAATAGACTTACCTGTTGTTGACTTACCAGAACCAGACTCACCGATCAAGCCATAAGTTTCGCCTTCATTAATTGAGAAGTTAACTCCATCAACCGCTCTTACATAGTCTGTAATTCTGTTCCAAAAGCCGGAACGAATTGGATAATGGACTTTAAGATCTTTAATTTGAATAATTTCTTTTCCCATATCTTATTCCCCGCTTGCTTCTTGGTCATCTTGGAAGTGGAAATTCTTCCAACAAGTACATCTAACCCAATGTCCTGGTTCCACTTCATGTAATACTGGATTTTCTTCGTGTTCACTTGCTGGAATCCAAGGAATTCTTGAAGCAAAACGGTCACCAGTTCTTGGCATGTTCTTAAGAGAAGGCACAGTACCTTGAATAACATGCAAGTCTTCATCTTGATCATCACTTTGTGGCATAGAATGGAGTAATGATCTTGTGTATGGATGTTTTGGATTTTCAAAAATAGTCTTAACGTCTGCTTTTTCAACGATTTGACCAGCATACATAACAGCTACTTCATCAGCAGTTTCTGCAACAACCCCCAAATCGTGGGTGATTAAAATAATACCTGATTGAGATTCTTTCTGAATATCTTCAAGTAAGTCTAAGATTTGTGCTTGGATTGTTACATCTAAAGCTGTAGTAGGTTCATCGGCAATAATAACTTCAGGTTTACATGCAATTGCCATTGCAATAACCACACGTTGACGTAATCCACCTGATAATTCATGTGGATACATCCGGTACATTTCTTCAGGTCTAGGCATACCAACTTGGTTAAATAATTCAATAACCCGCTTCTTTCTTGCGCTTTCATCCATATCAGTATGGTAGTACAAGGTTTCTGCAACTTGGTCACCAACCCGCATTAAAGGATTCAAACTTGCCAACGGATCCTGGAAAATCATCCCGATATTATTACCACGAATCTTATTAAAAAGTGATTCATTTAAACCTACTAAGTTAAGTTCGTTATATAAAATATCTCCAGTAACCTTAGTATTCTTATGGTCATACAAACCAATAATGCTTGAAGCAATAGTACTTTTTCCGCAACCGGATTCACCTACTACGGCTAAAATCTCATTACGTTTTAAAGTAAAGCTAACATCATCAGCTGCATCATAGAACTTACCTTGCAACCGATATGCAGTATGCAAGTGTTGTACGTCTAATAGCAGATCGCTTTGCTTCTCCAAAGGTCATCCCTCCATCTAGCACGACTAAAAAATTAAAAGTCGATTAGTTTTCTTAATTTGTTTTCTAATTATAAACAAAATCTTAAAATCTTGCAAGTTTCTCTAGTTATTTTCTTATTGATGACTCTTAATATATTCAACAGCTTGTCCTACAGTTTCAAGCTTTGCAGCATCTTCATCAGAGATTTCTGCACCAAAAGTATCTTCAAGATCCATAACAAATTCTAAGAAGTTGATTGAATCGCCATCTAAATCCTTCTTAAAGTTTAATTCATTTGTCACTTTATCAGCTTCAATATCAAAATGTTCTGCTAACAATTCAGCAACTTTGTTAAAAATTTCAGTTTCGTTCATGGGATACCTCCAATATATTTTTATAAACAGTTTAAGCCAAGCTTAAATAAAAGTCTATTAATCTTGTTTTGAGAAGTCGTTTACAAATAACTTAATTAATTCTTCTTCAATCATCTTATCCATTTGTAACAATGTATAGTAAATTGCTCTCTTATCACTTCTACCATGCGTTTTTACTACAGGGGCATTTAAACCTAATAAAACTGCTCCACCATACTTTGCGGTATCAAATTTTTTAGCAACACCTTTTAAAGCAGATTTTATTAATAAAGCACCTAACTTGGTCGTCAAACTACCATTCAATAATGACTCTTTAATTAAATGAATAATTACACTTGAAGTTCCTTCAATATTTTTTAGGACTGCATTCCCTGTAAAACCATCTGTTGCAACAATATCAGCCTTACCATCTAATAATTCATTACCTTCAATATTACCAATAAAGTTTAATTTACTTTCTTTAAGCAACTGATATGCTTCTTTATGAATGTCATCACCCTTATCATACTCAGCGCCATTGTTTAAAAGAGCAATCCTTGGGTTCTTAATACCACGTACTTTTTCTGCATAAAAATTAGCCATTTCAGCCCATTTAAGGATATATTCCGGCTTAGCTTGGGCATTAGCGCCAACGTCAATCATGTTAAAGCCTAAATCAGAATTTTTGACTGGCAAAGTTGGCATTAAACCTGGACGCTCAACTCCCTTAATTCGGCCAACGATAAAAATTCCAGCTGCAAGTAAAGCACCAGTATTACCTAATGATACTAATCCATCTGCCTTGCCTTCTTTAACATATCTTGCTGCGACAACTAAAGATGAATCTTTTTTTCGTCTAATAGCTCTAACCGGTTCATCTTCATCTTGAATAATTTCAGTTGTAGCAATCACTTCTATCTGCTTATCAGTTGAATTATCTGCTAGCAATTTTTTTATTTTATTTTCATCACCAAATAAAAGAAATTTAGTATTTGGCAACTTAACTTTTGCCTCTAAAACAGCTTCAACAATCGCTTCAGGTGCATGTTCTCCACCCATCGCATCAATTGCAATTTTCCTCATAATTTCACCTAATCTATTTCTTTAATCTTTTGACTATAATCTATTACTTCTTTTAAAGCTGAATTTTCCATTAGATCTGGATCTGTCTTTACAAGTTGTCTTGCCACATTTTGGGCAACAAC
Source organism: Lactobacillus fornicalis (assembly GCF_055362665.1). NCBI lineage: Bacteria > Bacillati > Bacillota > Bacilli > Lactobacillales > Lactobacillaceae > Lactobacillus > Lactobacillus fornicalis. The sequence continues at coordinate 33,947 of NZ_JBLTIM010000008.1, read as the reverse complement.
CATTGTATTATAATCATTAACTAAATCTCCTAATCTAAATTCAGGAATACCAGATTGAGCCTTTCCAAACAAATCACCTTGTCCACGCAGCTTTAAATCTTCTTCAGATAATTTAAAACCGTTACTTGTCGAAGAAATTATTTCCATTCTTTTCTTACCAATATCAGTTTTTGGATCAGCTACAAAATAACAAAAGCTTTCAGTCTTTCCTCGCCCAATTCGGCCACGCAATTGATGTAACTGACTTAATCCAAAACGGTCAGCATCAAAGATTACCATCATATTTGCATTAGGGACATCTACACCAACCTCAATAACACTAGTTGCTACTAGGATATTTATATCGCCTTGCGAAAATTCTGTCATAATTTGATCTTTTTCTTCACCATTCATTTGTCCATGCAGTAAAACAACTTTTTCATGGTTAAAGTAAGATTGTAACTTTAGACAAAGTTCTTTGGCATTTTTTAAATCAATATTTTCAGATTCTTCAATTAAAGGCGTTACTACATAAATTTGAAATCCTTGACTCAATTGTTCTTTCATCTTAGCTAAAACTTGATCAAGATGTGAACTAGTTATCCATGCTGAAACAATCGGCTTTCTCCCTGCTGGCAAATGACGAATTTCAGATACATCCATTTCCCCATATGCAGTTAAGGCTAGTGTACGAGGAATTGGCGTAGCAGTCATTGCTAGTAAGTCAGGATTTTCACCTTTAATCATTAATTTTTGACGTTGATTAACACCGAAGCGATGTTGTTCATCAATAATAACCAAACCTAATTTCTTAAATTTTAAACCTGGTTGAATCAAGGCATGAGTTCCGATTACTACATTGAGGGTTCCATCAGCCAATTCACGATAAATTTCACGTTTTTCCATTGTTTTCGTGCTAGAAGTCAACAAAGCTATTCGCACACCAAATGGTCGCAACAATTCATCAATCTTTCCAAAATGCTGGTTAGCTAAAATTTCAGTTGGCACCATCAACGCTGCTTGATAACCAGCAGTAATTGCAGCATAAATTCCAAAAACAGCTACAACTGTCTTTCCACTACCAACATCCCCCTGCAAAAGCCGTCTCATTTGTCTTTTTTGATGTAAGTCAGCAAAGAGCTCATTAATAACCTTTTTTTGGTCGGCACTTAGCTCAAAAGGTAAAGTATTCGTCAACTTTTTTATTTCATTTAAATCATACTTTTTAGCCGTTCCTAATCTTCCCTGTGGCCTCATTGTTAAGAGAGCTAATTGTACCTGAAAAATAAAAAACTCCCTAAAAATTGCACTTCGCTTCGCCAACTTTGCTTCATTAGGACTTTTAGGTTCATGCATTTTCTCAACCAATTCTTGGTCATTCATCAAACGGTACTTTTGTCGAATTTCTTCTGGAACAATATCCATTAATTCCTGTTTTTGAGCAAGTGCTAACTTAATTAGTTCAATTAACTTCTTTTGCTTAATATGGCGATTTACTGGATAGACAGGACTAAGACTGGATTTTTCACTTTTAGCTGCCACAAATTTAAAGCCCGATAAACTTTGCTTAGCAAGATTATACTTCCCATAAACTGCCACTTCTTTACCAACTTCTAGCTGACTTTTAAGCCATGGTTGGTTAAAAAAATTGACCATGATAATATCATGGTCAATTCTGAGTTTAAAGCTTAATCGACTTTTTTTGTAACCAAATCGACTAACAAAAGGCTCAGTGGCGATTATTCCTTTCAAAAGCACCTTTTGACCATCATTCAATTGATCTAGTGGAATCATCTCTAAATCGTCATAACGATATGGAAAATAGAAAAGTAAGTCATAGATACTATAGATTGACAAACTTTCTAACGCAGCGGCCGTTTTCGGCCCGACCCCTTTTAGCCTAGTGACTGGTTCAAATAAGTTATTTAGCATTTTTCTATTCTACTGAAACTAAGAATGAGTAAACTGGTTGACCACCATCATGAATTTCAAATTCTAAATCATCATGGCTTTCTTCAAGTTTAGCTTGAACTTCCTCAGCTTGCTTTTTATTACTATCACGCCCGTAAATAATTGTTACGATTTCACTATCTTCATCGAGCATTTTTTCAATCATTGCGCAAGTTGCATCAATTAAATCTGGCTTATCAATTTCAATGTTACCGTCAATAATTCCCATAAAATCATCTTTATGAATTTCAACATTATTGATATTAGTATCACGAATAGCACGTGTTACTTCACCAGAAACAACCATACTTGCTTCTTCGTTCATTGCTTCGACATTTTCTTCAACACTAGCATCTGGATTGAAAGCTAACATAGCTGTTAATCCTTGAGAAATAGTCTTAGTTTGAACAATACCAACAGGAATATCACATACCTCAGCTGCTTGTTTAGCTGCCATGATAATATTTCCGTTATTTGGCAAAATAATTGCCTTACTTGCTCCAGACTTCTTGATTGTATCAATGATGTCTTGAGTAGATGGGTTCATAGTTTGTCCACCTGAAATAATTCGGTTTACACCACCACTTTCAAATAATTGGCGTACACCATTACCTGAACAAACTGCCACCACAGCAAAATCAACTTTTTCTTCTTCTTTAGCTGCTTCATCAACAATTGTTTCATGTTGAATTCTCATATTATCAATTTTAATTTTGCCTAATTCACCAAATTGTTGCCCATAAGTAAATACTTCACCTGGATGTTCAGTATGAACATGGACCTTAGCAATTGTGTCATCAGATACAGCTAATAATGAATCACCTAAAGTTGATAAATGCTTTCTAAATTCTTCCAAATCAAAAGGCTTCTTACCTGGAATATCTTTAGTTAAGTCAACCATTATTTCAGTACAATAGCCATTCTTAATATCCTTAGTAGAAAGCTTACTTTGTGATTGCTCATGAGTTGCACTCATCATTTGATCCATTTCATCAATGTCAGGAGTATACACATCAGAGAAGTTTTCTCCAAGTAAACCTTCTAAAAAGCCTTCATAGATGAAGAGCAAACCTTGACCACCAGAATCTACAACCCCAACTTCTTTCAAAACAGGCAATAAATCTGGAGTAGTCTTTAATGCGCGCTTAGCTCCTTCAACAATCGCTTTCATAACTACTTCAACATCATCACTATCATTAGCAGCATTTTTACCATCTTCAGCTGCTACACGTGCAACGGTTAAAATAGTTCCTTCAACAGGCTTCATAACAGCTTTGTATGCTGTAGCAACACCATTTGAAAAGGCATCAGCTAATTCTTGGGCATTTAAGGTTTGCTTGCCAACAGTTGCTTTATACATACCACGGAATAATTGTGAAGTAATAACTCCACTATTTCCACGTGCTCCCATCAACATCCCTTTGGCCAAAGCTTCAACTAATTCACCAACACTTGTACTTTGACTTTCACTAACAGCGCGTGCGCCACTTTCCATTGTCAAATTCATGTTAGTACCAGTATCGCCATCAGGAACTGGGAAAACATTTAAATTGTTGACATATTCTTTATTTTTACCCATACGGTGAGTAGCAACTCTCACCATATCTCTAAATTGTTTACTTTCGATTACAGTTAATACCAATTTAACTCCTCCGGTAAGCGTTATTCATCAAGAACCTTGACGCCTTGGACAATCACGTTTACAGATTTGGTCTGAATGCCAAGTTGTTGTTCCAAATTATATTTAACACTATCTTGTACATTACGACTTACCTCAGAAATCTTGAGGCCATAGCCAACAATTATGTAGACATCGACAGTGATTCGATTATCAACCGATTTGACAACGACGCCACGCTTATAGTTGGCACGATTCAAAATTTCATTAACTCCATCACGGATGGCATTTTTTGAAGCCATCCCGACGACACCATAATTAGCAGTTGCAGCAGAGCCAACAACGGTTGCAATTACACCATTAGTTACATCAATTAGGCCATGCTTGGTCTTAATTTTAACTGCCATATTATTTTCCTCCGTTCTCAAATTGGGTAATACGAATGTATTTTATCATAGTAAATACAATAATCAAATTAGTACAGATTATAAAAATAGAAAAAATTGATTTTCTATTGCAATTATATCCTAGCTTTGCTATATTATTAAAGTGTTACTTATAACAAGTAAAGGAGGTTTAGCAAATGGCAAAAGATTTTGTTACTGGCAAAAAGACTACTTTCGGCAACAAGCGTTCTAAAGCTTTGAACTCTACCCGTAGAGCTTGGAAGCCAAACCTTCAAAAAGTGCGCATTCTTGTTGACGGTAAGCCAAAGCGCGTTTGGGTATCAACTAAGACTTTGAAGTCTGGTAAAGTTACTCGCGTTTAATAATTTTAATAATTAAGCTTAATTATGCAAAAAAGACCAAGGAATACCTTGGTCTTTTTTGTTTTTAACTTTAAAGATTTGCAAAGCGGTTAAGATCTTTACTATAAATTACAGCAATTGTCCCTTTTTCAAAATAAAGTTCTACTGACTTATCAGCAACAAACTCATTAGAAGCAAAAGATACCGGGTATGCTGATGTATAGTTCTCTAATGGGTATTTTGCGCCTCGTATTGAAAGATTTTTAACTTCAGTTAAATTGACTATCCCTAAATATGAATAGCCTTCTAATGGCTTAATATGATGTTTTCCAGGTAAAAATAATCTAATTACATTTTGACGATCAATTAAAGTTACCTTAGGAGCATAAATTTGAAACTCTGGCTTTAAAAAGGTAAATAAATTAACTAAAAAATGATCTAATCTACCACCAGTGGCACCATAAATTTTTAAGCTAGTTAAATGATAATTTTCAAAAGCAGTTTTTATCATCAATTCCGAATCAGTTAAATCTTTTACTGGATTGGAATAACGAATATCTTTCACTACTTTTTCAATTTTGGCTAGTTCAGCTTTTTTTAAAGAATCAAAATCTCCGACTGCAACATCTGGAGTCAAGCCTTTTTCAACCAAAAACAAACTACCACGATCAACACCCAACAAAAATTTGTTGTTATATTTTAATTCATTAAAAAAGCCTTCAGGTATTAGCTCAAGTGGTCCTCCTAATAAACTAATGCCCTTCATTTAAAATGCCTTCTAATTTTCTAATTTGACTAGCAATATCACCATTTTTAAAAATATATGATCCGCAAACCAAAATATCCGCTCCTGCTTGAGCAGCTAATGGGGCTGTTTTATCATTAATTCCTCCATCAACTTCAATTGGAATATTTACACCAGCCTCGTTTGTTAATTGCTTGAGTTGAGCAATTTTTTCAGCTGTTTCTGGTATATATTTTTGCCCACCAAAACCAGGATGAACACTCATCAATAATACTTGTTTTAATTTTTTTAAATATGGCTTTAAAGAAGCTACATCTGTTTCCGGATTTAAAACCAGCCCTGCTTTAACACCATTACTTGCTAAATAATCTAACCAATAATCCACTTTATTAGTTGCTTCAAAATGAAATTCTAGCAAATCAGCTCCTGCTTGAGTAAAAGCTGGAATTGTTGTTTCTAAGTTATTACTCATTAAATGAACTTCTGCTTCAACTAATGGAAACTCGCGCTTAAAGTCCTGCACAAGTTGTGGGCCATATGACAAATTAGGTACAAAATGCCCATCCATAATATCAATATGGAATCTTGTAATACCGGCTTGAGTTGCTTTTTTTATATCTCTGCCAAGATTTAAATTGTCTGCATTCAAAATTGATGGTGAAATAATCATATTTTTCCTTCATTTCTTTTATAATCCTTAGCTTTATTTTAGATATTCTGGTAATCTTTGGTCTTCAATTTCTGTTCGAAGTGCTAAATAATCATCATATCTAAATTGAGCAATTTTTCCCTCAGAAAGCAAAGCTTTCACTTCACATTTGGGTTCATGAATATGTTGACAGCCTCTAAATTTACAAAATTGGCTAGCCTTGTTAAATTCAATAAAATAATTTTGTAATTCTTTGATTTTAATTGGTCCTAAATCAATTGCGGAAAATCCTGGTGTATCAGCAATAAAACCATCAGAATAAGCAAAGAGTTGTACGCTTCTAGTTGTATGCTTACCACGGTTTAAACTTTTAGATATCTCTCCAGTATCTTGTCCAGCATCCTCTTTTAAAAAGTTTAATAATGTTGATTTGCCAGCACCTGATTGACCAGCTAAGGTCCAAATTTCATTATCTTTAATCAAAGACAATAAAGCCTGTTCTATCTTTTCTTTGTTACTAAAGACACGATAGCCAATTTCTTCATAATAATTTAAAGCTTTTTTTATAGTTTCAACTTGCTCATCAGTCGCAAGATCTGCTTTTGAAAGATAAATTGTTACTGGGACCCTTTGCCATGCAAAAAAAGTTAAAAATCTATCCAAAAGATTGACACTAAAATCTGGTTCAACCGCAGAAATAACTAATAAGACATGGCTAACGTTAGAAACAGCTGGACGACCAATCCGATTCTTTCGTTTAAAAACTTCAATCAAATAATTTGTGCCATGTTTATCAAGTTGAACTTTTACTAAGTCACCAACTTGTGGCTTTTCTTGTCTTTTGCGAAAAACGCCACGCGCCCTAGTTCGCACTAGACCGTTTGGCGTCATCACATCATAATATCCAGCAATTAAACTGATTACAATTCCTTCGGTAATCATTTAGTTACCCTTTCATTTGTTACAGTAGTTCCATCATTGACAACAATTAATGTTCCTGAGCCATTTTTTAGACTAAATGGAATATTTAAAGTTGTATTTTGAGTGATATAAAAATCACGATAAACATTAGTTATTTGATGATTGTCATCGGCAATATAAATCTGGATATGATTTCCATTACCATTATTGCCTTTACTTGAATCATAACTAATTGACACACTCTTATTAACGGAATTAGTATCGCTAGAGCTATCTGATGATGCTGAATCACTAGAAGCTGAAGAACTGTCTTGTTTTCCTTTAGATACAACAACTTCTAATGTATCTCCACGAGCCATCGTTACTCCTGCTGTTGGATTTTGTGAAATAATTAAACCTTTTTCAACGGTATCTGAATATCTTTCTTCCGTCTTTAAAGTTAAGCCATTTTCTTCAGCATAATCTTGCGCGCTCTTTAGAGAATACCCAGTTAAGTCTTTAACTTTAAATTGCTTAGGTTTAGCTTTTTTGCGACTTCCCTTAGAAACAACTATGACAATCGTCGTTTTAGCAGCATTTACACGCTCACCAGCCTCAATACTTTGACTCATGACATAATTTCGACTAATCTCAGTAGAATAATCAGTTTCTTTTTCAACTTTAAAGCCTAATTTTTCTAATCGTTTTTTGGCTTGAGTATAGTAAACCCCAACTAAATCTGGAACAGTAGTTAACCCGGCTCCTTTAGAAATAACCAAATCAACACTCTTGCCCTTTTCGATTGAATTTCCCTTTGTAGGTAGAGTTTTTATGACTTTACCTTTGGCAACTTTATCAGAATACTGATACTCTATCTCGCCTATTTTAAGGCCAGCTGCTTGAAGCGACTGCTTAGCCTGATTTTCATCGAAATCACTTACATCTGGGACTGTTGTTTGATTTGTTTTACTTAAAGCTAAAATAAGACAAATTAAAACAACAATAATTGCAAAAATTGAACTGAGTAGCCAAACTTTATGCTCTTTAAAAGTCTGCCAAAATTTTTTCTTCTTTGCTGGCTTTTGTTTCTTTTCTTCTTTTACATTTTTTAGAGCAGCATCTTCACTAGAAATAATTGTTGGAATAACTCGAGTTTCTTCTAAAGCTGGATTATGCGACGGTTTAAAGACCGGTTCATTAGCCCTTTCAGGATTAAGAGAGGTGTCCAAATCTGCTTTCATTGTCAAAACAGATTCATAGCGATCTCGAGGATCCTTTGCTGTTGCGCAAAGGACTACATTTTCCAAAGGTTGCGGTAAGTTAGGTACAATCTCTTTTAAATCAGGAAGTGGTTCTTTTAAGTGTTTTAATGCAATTGAAATAGCAGTTTCGCCACCAAAAGGCACTTTCCCTGCTAAAAGTTCATATAAAATAATTCCTAATGAATAAATATCGGATTGTTTGGTAACTAAACCACCTTTAGTCTGTTCCGGTGACATATAGTGAACAGACCCCATTGTAGAGTTAGTTTGGGTAATGGTACTTTGATTAAGAGCAACTGCAATTCCAAAATCAGCAATTTTGATTTTACCAGTATTCTCATCGATCAAAATATTTTCTGGCTTCAAATCACGGTGAATTACATTATGCTTATGAGCAAGAGCAACTGCACTTAGAATTTGATCCATGATTCTAATAACTTCTGTAAAGGGTAGTGGGTAATTATCATGCAAATATTGATGCAAATCTGGTCCCTTTATGTATTCCATTACCATATATGGAAGGCCTTGATCTGTATCAACATCAAGCACTGAAACAATATTAGGGTGACTTAATTCACTAGTTGACATTGCTTCACGCGTAAAACGTTTCAAGGTTTGTGGATCACGTTGCAAATCAAGTCTTAAAACTTTAACGGCTACTTTTCTTTGTAAAATGATATCTTCGGCTAAATAAACATTCGCCATTCCACCTTCACCTAAGGTGTCCAAAATTTTGTAACGTTCGCCTAATAAATAGCCTTGAGTTATCATTTCTTGTCACCTGCCTTGCACAAAAGCAGGCAAACTGTTATATTATCTCCGCCACCCAACCGATTTGCCTCAGTGATTAATTTCTTGCATCGATCGTTTAATGACAAAGATTTGGTTGCCAAAATTTGGTGTATTTGGTCATCCTCTAATGAATTAGTCAAGCCATCAGTGCATAGTAAAATAATGTCATTTTCTTGAATGATGGGACGATTAAATTCAGGATTAATAGTGCTGGAGACACCTAAAGCCTGTGTAATAATATTTTTTTGTGGATGATTTCTAGCTTGTTCTTTGGTAATTTGTCCAAGTTTTACAAGTTCATTTACCAACGAATGATCTTCAGTTAATTGGGTAAACTTTTCTCCAGAATACAAATAAGCTCTTGAGTCACCTAAGTGAGCAATTAAAGCATTATTTTCAAAACAAATTGCCAAAACCACCGTAGTCCCCATTCCATTTAAATCTGGGAAACGATCAGCAGCGCGTAAAATAGTTTCATTCTCCAGTTTCAATTGGACTTGTAACCATTTCTTCGCCATTTCCGCTGTTACAAAATCGGTCTTCGCAAAGTCATGTCCCAAATGGCTAACTGCCATAGTAGAAGCGACATCTCCACCTTGGTGACCGCCCATTCCATCACAGACAACTGCCATTTTTATACTTTTTTGATTTTCATATACTTGAACAAAGTCTTGATTGGTCTTTCTAACACGACCAATACTTGATGCAAAAGCTGTTTCAATCAAAATACTTAACCTCTTAATTTCATTTTTGCAATAAAGAAGCCATCACTGCCATAAGTATCTGGTAAAATCTTCAAACTTTCTTTACTTTGAACTTTAGATAAAGTTATTGGCATTATTTCAAATTCTGGATGCTTCTTTAAAAATTCTGCTATAACTTGTTCATTTTCTTCAATTGTAATTGAACAAGTTGAATAAACTAATTCACCATTCTTCTTTAATAATTGGGCAGCACTATTCAAAATCCCCAGTTGAATTCTCGCTAAATTATGAACATCTTTCATAGTCTTATCATAGCGAATTTCTGGTTTTCTTCTTAATAGTCCAAGCCCAGAACATGGTGCATCAACTAATATTTTATCAAATTTAGTATCAGAAAAATGCTCTGCAGCTTTTCTAGCATCTAAAGCAAGAGTTTCAACTCGCTCATCAACATGCATTCTTTCGGCATATTTTTTGATTAAGTTAAGTTTCTTCTTATGAATGTCTAGACTTATCACTTTTCCTTGTGGCAAGTTTTCTGCTAATTGACTTGTTTTTCCACCAGGAGCTGCGCAGGTATCCAAAACATAATCATTTTCTTGTAAATCAAAGCAATCCACTACTAAACTTGCTGCCTCATCCTGAATTGTAATCTGACCTGCCTTAAATTCATCTGTATTGACAATACTATGATTAACTAAAAAGCAGTTATCTGCAAGGGTTGATTCAGTCAAAGAATATCCTTGCTTTTTCAAACTATTAATTATTTGCGTTTGATTTGCACCTTTAGCAATTCTAATACTATTTTCTGCTCGTTTATTTAAACTCGGCAAGATTTTTTCAGTACGCTTCAAACCCCAGTTCTTAATAAAATACTGAACCAACCATTCTGGCATACTCTCTTTTATGCTCAAAAAATGGACAGGATCTTTCGGACTAGGTAAGACTTGCCCACGTCTTAAAAAAGAACGTAAAATTCCATTTACCAAACGATAACCAGATGAGTTCTTTTTACCAAAGCTCTTAGCTAATTTATTAGCTTCATCAAGAACAGCTCGATTAGGTACTCGATTTAAGAAAATCAACTGATATACCGACATTAATAAAAGTGGCTTCAAATAATCTTCTTTTAGTTTAGTTCTAAGTAAATCTTTTAATTGATATTCCAAGAATAACTGATATTGAATTGTTCCATAAACTAATTGGGTAACAAAAGCCTGATCTTTTTGAGAAAAATTATTTTCATTTAGAGCATGACTTAGACTTAAATTAGAATAGCCTTTTTGCTTAAATACTTTTATCAAAGTAGCCAACGCTACAGCACGTGCTGAGTTAGTCATCAATAAATACTTCTCCTAGCTTCAAACTTGCACCTTTACCATTCATATAGTCACGGCCGGCCATTTTCTTTTTCCCAGTTGGCTGAATTTCAGTAAGATTGAGAACCGTATGATTAGCAAAACTTACCGCAAAACGCTTGTGATTATCTACTAAAGCCCCAGCAGGTAATTGGGTTGTTTCATTTGCTACTTCTGAAGACCAAACCTTCATTCTTTGACCATTAATCATTAAATAAGCACCCGGATCTGGATTTAAGCCACGAATCAAGTTATGAACTTGGCTTGCAGTCATATCCTTAGTTATTCTTTCTTGGTCTTTACTAATATTTGGTGAAAAGACTACCTTAGTGGTATCTTGTGCTTTTTTATCGCAACTACCATCAATAATGCTTGGTAAGGTTTTAAGGAGTAAATCACGACCTAAAATAGCCATTTTTTCAAATAAACTACCTGCTGTATCTTCTGGTGCAATTGGTAGCTTTTCTTGGGCATACATATCACCAGCGTCCATTTCCTTAACCATTTCCATAATAGTTACACCAGTTTCTTTATCTCCATTAATCAAAGAGTATTGAATTGGAGCGCCACCACGATACTTAGGAAGAAGTGACCCGTGGACATTTACCGCTGCAATTTTAGCACTCTTTAAAAATTTAGTCGGTAAAAACTGCCCATAAGCTGCTGTAATAATTAAATCAGCATGTAAATTAATCAAAGTATCAAGTTCTTCACTTCTTGGTAAACGAGCAGGTTGATAAACAGGTAAATCGTATTTTTGAGCCATCTCTTTAACAGGAGAAGAAGTCAATTTCTGTTTTCGACCTACTTTTTTATCCGGTTGTGTAACCACCGCCAAAACTTGGTAATTATCCTTTATTAAACCTTCTAAAACTGTCGCACCAAAATTTGGTGTCCCTAAGAAAATAACTGATGTCATATTCATCCCTCTTTCATTATGATATTCTTCCAGGTTGAGTATCAATATAAATATTTAAGCCATATTTTTGCTTTTCTTGAGCCAAATCTTGAATCTGATGAAGTAGCTCATTTAATTTAGGTTCACGTTTATATTTTACCAGTATTTGATAATAATATTGATTTTTAATTTTAGAAATTGCACTCGGAGTTGGTCCCAAAACAATTGTTGGAGCATGAAGATTGCGCATTAAAATTCTTTTAATAGCAAAGGCTTCTTTGGCAGCATTTTGTTCATTTTTTGAAGCAACTGAAATTAAATTTGTAAAGAAAAACGGAGGATAATTTCCCTGATATCTTACTTTCATTTCAGTTTGATAAAAAGTTTCATAATCCTGTTTTTGCGCTAATTTTATTGCATAATGGTCTGGATTATAAGTTTGAATCAAAACTTGCCCACTTTTTTCTGCACGTCCTGCTCGCCCAGCCACTTGAGTTAATAACTCAAAAGTCTTTTCGCTTGCATTATAATCAGGCAAATAAAGAGCCGTGTCGGCATTAATCACCCCAACTAAAGTTACATTCGGAAAATCAAGCCCCTTAGCAATCATTTGCGTACCTAGTAAAATATCTGCTTCACCTGCACCAAATTTATCTAATATTTCTTTATAACTCCCCTTACGTCTTGTAGTATCAACATCCATTCTTAAAATCCTTACACCTGGAAGAAGTTCGCTTAACTCTTCTTCGACTTTTTGGGTTCCAGTTCCTAAAAAGCGAATTTTGCTACTTTGGCAATTAGGACAACTATTTGGGATTGGTTGATGAAAACCACAATAATGACAAATCATTTGATTTGTATCTTTATGCATAGTTAAAGATAAATCACAATTAGGACATTGTAAAACAAATCCACAATCTCGGCAAAGCATAAAACTAGCAAAACCACGTCGATTGAGCAATAAAATTATTTGTTCATTTCTCATCAACTTTTCTTTAATAGCTTCAACAAGGTCAGTAGATAAATCAAATTGACTTCCCGCAAATTCTACCGACTTCAAATCAATAATTTTAACTTCAGGCAGGGCTTTTTGATTGGCTCTTTTTGTTAAACGCAATAATTCATAAACGCCTTTTTGAGCACGCGCACGACTATCAAGAGATGGTGTCGCACTTCCTAATACTAAAGGCGCATTGTGAAATTGACTTCTCCAAATAGCTACATTTCTTGCATGATATCGAGGTGTATCTTCTTGCTTATATGATGCTTCATGCTCTTCATCAATAATAATTAAACCAATATTACTTAATGGAGCAAAAATAGCACTCCTAGCTCCTACAACTACTCGAGCTTCACCGCGTCTAATTCTGCGCCATTCATCATATTTCTCTCCTTCTGATAAACCACTATGTAAAACTGCCACTTCTTTTCCAAAGCGGGCATTGACCTGGCTAACCATTTGCGGAGTTAAGGAAATTTCCGGCACTAACATTAAAGCATTTTTCCCTTTTTGTAATGCATTGCTAATGGCATGTAAATAGACTTCTGTTTTTCCACTTCCAGTTATTCCTTCAAGTAAATAAGTTTTTGCTTCGGACTTCTCAATACTTTTATTTATTTTTTGCAGAGCAGCTGTTTGTTCCTGATTAAGAATAACAATCTTTCTTTTAATATTTTTTGAAAATTCAGTCAAAGGATTTCGATATTGCTCAACTTCTTTAATTTTGAGTAAATCTTTTTTAACTAAAGTATTAATTGCTGAAAATGATAAATTATATTTTTTCAACTGCCCAGAATCAAAAGGAAATTGTTCAAAATGTTGGATTATAAATTGCAATAATTCAGCCTGTTTAACAGCATTTGAACGTAGACTTTGTTGAATTTCTTTGTAATCGGTGAGACTAGAGGTAAGATAATAAACTTTTTTTGTTTTTTCCTTAGCTTTATTTTCAACTGCATATTCAATTTTAGCCATATCCTTTTTTAGTAACTGATTAATTTGGGCAATTTCTTCTAAATCGGTCACTTTTGCTAAATCAATACTTTTTCCTTTAAAAATTTGTAACTCTTCAGCCTGCTTGGTTGTTGGAATTAAAATTTTTCGATATTTTGCCCTCATAACACTAGGAAGCATGGTTTGTAAAATTGAAATCCGATAAGAAAAAATAGTTTTAGCCAAATATGCTGATAATTCAACTAATTCCGGAGTTAAGGGAGCTTGTTCATCAACAACTAACAACAAGTCTTTCAATTTTCCTTGATATTGACTAGTTTTAGTTAAGCCTACAACGAAGCCTTGAACTTTCCTTCGACCAAAAGGGACAACAACACGGGACCCAGTTGTTAAATCTGCAATTTGCTCAGGGACTTGATATTCAAAAATTCGATCTGTCTGCTTAGCTGCAACATCTACAATTACTTGCGCTATCATATTTATTTTCACCTGCTAAAAAGACCCTCATCTTAGCGATGAAGGTCTAACTAATTAATCAATATTAGTTTTGTGATCTGGGTCAATAATTACCTTACCTGCAGCAATTTCTTCTAATGCTTGGCCAACTGACTTAGATGATTTAAATTTATCAAGTGCTGCTGGATTACCTGCTTCAAGCTCATGAGCTCTTTTTGAAGCTAAAACTGATAAAGAATATCTTGAATCAACTCTGTCTAATAATTTATCAATTGATGGATATGTAATTTTCATGTATTAGTCCTCCTCAACCATTTTACGATACGAATCAATTACTCGCTTAACACTAACATGCTCGGCTTCAACAATCGCTTTAATATGACTAACTGCATTTGCAACAGTATCATTGACTACAGCATAATCATAATCAGACATCATCATAATTTCGTTGCGCGCTTGTTTCATTCGATTTTGAATAACAGCCTCAGAATCTGTTCCTCGATGAACTAGCCGATGCTTTAATTCATGCAAATCTGGCGGTGTTAAAAAGATAAAAACACCATCAGGCATTTGTTCACGAACTTTTTGGGCACCGTTAACATCAATTTCAAGCAAAACATCTTTACCTTCGCTCAGCATTTTTTTAACTGGAGCTAGCGGTGTTCCATAGTAATTGCCTACATATTGATTATATTCAATAAGCTCACCTTGGTTAATAGCCTCTTTAAAACGATCAACACTCACAAAGTAATAATCTTTTCCATCTACTTCACCAGGACGAGGCTTTCGAGTAGTCATTGAAACTGAATATTCAAATGGAAATGCTTTAGTTTCAACTATTGCACTTTTTACTGTACCTTTACCAACACCAGAAGGTCCTGATAGAACCAATAATAAACCTTTACTTGCCATGATTGCTCCTAAAAATCATTAATAATTCTATATTGCACTAAACTAGCAGATTTTTCAAGTTTCACTCCTTTTTTCTCATAATTAAATAACAATCATTTCCAAACATATTTTCGATTTTTCCTTGATTTTTTAAACATTAGTTCGTATAATTTAATCAAACAATTGTTCGAGAGTAATTTATGATTTTCGAGTGCTTTTAGGAGATTGAGAATATGAAGAATTTACAACTTATTGGGAAAAATCTAGTAACTAAGACTTTTAACTTATTTGAAGATATTTTTGCTTATGACCAAGACCAACTTTCTATCATTGGACAAAAGCAGCATTATATTTTAGCTAATTTAAGCTATGCTTTATTGCACCGTAGTTATATTTTGTTGACACTTAAAGACAATACCAATATAATTGGGAAAATCATTAAGGTCGTACCTAATAACAAAATTATTGTAAAAAATGCTGATACTAATGCAATTAACATTGTTAATATTACTGATATCTTTCGAACTGATATTGCCTAAAAAAGCTGGAAAGTTTTCGCTCAAAAAAGCGCATCTTTCCAGCTTTTTTAAATTTTATTTTTCGTGACTTCTCTTAATTAAGTCAGCAGCATTTTGTTCTGCAGCTGCTGTAATATTGATTCCTGCCATCATCTGTGCAATTGCTTTTACGCTTTCTTGGTCATCAAGTATACGTACTTGAGTAAAAGTATTGCCATCTTCAACATGCTTTTCAATTTTGTAGCGCCAATCACTACTTGCAGCTACTTGGACAGAGTGTGTAATTGCAATAACTTGCTTTTGTTGCCCAATTGAATGCATTTTCTTCCCAATAGCTGCTGATACTCGTCCTGAAACTCCAGTATCAATTTCATCAAAAACCATCGTGCCAACAGGTTCAACTTTTGAGAAGATTGTTTTTAAAGCTAAAATCAATCGTGATTGTTCACCACCAGAAACAATCTTCACAAGTGGCATTAATTCCTCACCTGGATTAGGGGCTATATAAAATGCTACTTCATCAGTTCCTAATTCATTGAAGGTTTTCGATTGAACGAATCTAATTGAAAATCTTGCTTTCTCCATAAATAAATCAGCTAATTCAGAACGAATTTCTTTTTCAAGCTGTGAACTAGTCTTTTCTCTCATCTGATGAAGCTTTTGAGCTGAAGCTGCCATATTATCTTCTAACTGACTAATTTCTTTTTGAAGTTTATCTTCATCTAGACCACCCATTTCAAACTGACTGAGTTCCTTAGAGATTTTTTGATAGAAATTAAATACGTCTGATAAATCTGGGCCATACTTCTTTTTTAAATTATTTAAAGTATCTAGTCGATTAGTAACATATTGGAATCTTTCTTCATCAAAATCCAAGTTGTCCATTATATTACCTAATTCACTTCGACTATCTGATAAAGAATATACCCCATCAGATAATGACTGGGCCATATTCTTGAAGTCTGAACCATATTCTGCAAGTTCATCAGCAGCATTTTGAGCATTACCCAATAAAGTTGTCAATCCATGTTCATCATCATCAAATACTTGCATTAAATAATTTGCTGTTTCTGCAATTTTTTGATAGTTATTTAATTTTGAATACTCTTGTTCCAGCTTTTCATCTTCATCAATATCTGTTAAATCAGCAGAATCAAGTTCATCTTTTTGAAATTGAAGAATATCATGCCTTTGGGCTAATTCTTGAGCCCCTTTTTGCAAATGCTTTAATTTATTTGTTAATTCTACCCATTTTTTAAATAGACTCTGATATTTTTCAAGTTCTACTTTAAAAATAGCTCCTGCATACTCATCAACTAAGTCTATTTGCCGTTCTTGATTCATTAATATTTGTTGATCACTTTGACCATGAATATCAACCAAATATTGCCCTATTTGTGCTAAAACTGTAATCGTTGTTAATTGACCATTAATTCTAATTACATTGCGTCCCTTATTTGATAATTCTCTACTAATGATTAAATCATCACCATCTAAAGGTAACCCATATTCGGAGCATAGATTTTCAACTATTTGCTTTTGACTTTCCTCAAGCGTAAAGAGTCCTGTAACAACTGCCTTTTTTTCACCTGAACGAATCATTTCACTTTGAGCGCGGTGTCCCAAGAGAAGGGAAAGTGCATCAATTAAAATTGATTTTCCTGCACCAGTTTCACCAATCAAGACCGTCATGTTCTTCTTGAATTTGATTTTCAGATTTTTAATAATTGCAAAATTCTGAATGTCTAATTCAACTAACATTATTCTTTCTCCTTTATAGCTGATTTACTGCAGCATTAATTACAGACTTAACATCGCCATCCCATAAAAGCTGACTAGGATTTGCAAGATTTTTTCGAAGGTGAATTAAAAATTCAATATTTCCCTTTCCACCTTTAATAGGAGAATAGTCAATCCCCAGAACATCAAAGCCAATTTCCAAAGCTTTATCAATTGTATGCTTAATAACAGCTTCATGTACATTATGATCCCGAACTATTCCATTTTTTCCAACATGGTCAGGTCCTGCTTCAAATTGTGGCTTAATTAAGCAAACAGCATCACACTGATCCTTTAAGATGTCAAACATTGGTGGCATAATCAAATCTAATGAAATAAAAGAAACATCAGTCATTGCAAAATCCGGCAAGCCCTCAGTAAAGTCGGCTGGCTTAGAATATCTAAAGTTTTGTCTTTCCATTACAATAACTCTTGAATCATCTCTAAGCTGCCAAGCCAATTGGTTATACCCCACATCAAGAGCATAAACTTTTTTTGCCCCACTTTGCAGTGCAACGTCGGTAAACCCACCTGTTGATGCACCAATATCAAGACATAATTTATCAGTTAGATCAATATCAAAAACTTTTAAGGCTTTCTCTAACTTAAAACCGCCTCTAGAAACATACTTTTGGCCATCATCTTTAATATAAAATTTTTCATCTTCTGGAAACTTTTCTCCAGCTTTATCAATCCTCTGATGTAAATGGTCAGTCACTAAGCCGGCCATAATGGCCCTTTGAGCTTGAGAGCGAGAATTGAATAACCCTTGCTTGAATAAAATTATATCTGCACGTTCTTTAGCCATTACAACACCTTTTTATATAGGTTTAAGAATCCTAATAACACTTCACTATTTAAGTCAGTCAAATTATTTTTCGCCGCTAAAATTAATTCTTGTAATTCTTTTCGACTTTCATCAATCCCTAACAAAGTTAAAGTATTATTTTTGCCTTCTTCTTCATCCTTATGAGTTGCCTTACCAGCTTCTTGACTTGTTTGAACAACATCAACTAAGTCATCATAAATTTGATATGCACGGCCAAAATTGGCACTAAAGTCGACTAATTTTTTACGAGAAAGATCATCTGCTTTGGCATAAATAGTTGCAATTTCAACACTGGCTTTTATTAAACAACCAGTTTTCAACCATTCCATTCGATTAATAAAATTATTATCTTCTTTAACAGCGTCATTATTAGTTGAATCAATATCTAAATATTGTCCACCTGCCATTCCATTAGGGCCGATTGCATTTGCCATAACAGCTACCATTTCAGCATTTTCAGCACTAGCAATCCATTCTAATCCCATTGGCAACAAAGCATCTCCTGCTAAAATAGCCTCTGCTTCACCCCATTTTTTATGACTAGTGAGCATTCCACGACGATAATCATCATTATCCATTGCTGGTAAATCATCATGAATTAAAGAATAAGTGTGAATTAACTCGATTCCACAAGCAACTCGAATTTCTTTTTCGGTAATTTCTTTTCCAAGTGAAATTAATGTTGCCAAAAAAAGCAATGGTCGTAATCTTTTACCACCTGCCATCACTGAATAAGCCATAATTTGACTAAATTTCTTATCTTCAATTTCACTAGATAGATGCTGTTCAAGATAATGATCAATAATTGGTTGATATTTTTGATAAAAGTTTGTAAAGTCTGTCATTTTATTCCTCTGGTGCAGCTGCATTTTGTGGATCTAATTCATGTTCAGTACCATCTTTGTCGATCAATTTTGCAACTGTTTCCTCTGCTGCTGTTAACTTCTTTTCCAAGTCTCGGCTAATCTTTACACCAGCCTGAAATTGTTCCAAAGCTTCGTCCAATGGGACATTACCATTTTCAAGATTATTAACAATTTTTTCGAGATCTGCTAATTGTTCTTCAAAATTATTTTTTTTACTTGGCATCTTCATTATCCTCTACTTCTAAAATCTTAGCCTTGGCCTTGCCATCTGCAAAATGCAAATTTAAGACCTCATCTTTTGCAATATTTTTAGTCGACATTATCGTCTTTCCAGCTTGGTCAGTTGTATAAACATACCCACGACTTAACACCTTTAGCGGACTAATGTCTTCAAGAGTTTGAACTTGTTGTTGAAAGGCTATCCGCTTATCTTTTAAAAGAGTTTTAATTGCATTAAGCAACCTTTGATTCAAATAATCATTACTTTGCTTGGTCCGTTCAAGTAATCTCTTAGGACTTTGGGCTAATAACTTTTGCTCGCTAATTTTTAGATTTTGTCGATTGTTTTGCAAAATCACCTTTATAATTTGCATCAATCTCCCAGTTAATTGATCAACACTTTGTACTTGTTGGTCATATAACCGCATTGGTTCACGCATAATAGGCGAGTTTTGAATTCTTAGTAAAGCCTGTTTACGTTCACGAATACATGCTTGCATACTGGTTAGAAGTCTACTTTGCAGTTGGTGCAAACCTGCCAATTCATCGCTTAAATTAGGTGTTGCATACTCTGCAGCAGCTGTTGGAGTTGCTGCACGTACATCAGCAACTAAATCACATAAGGTTGTGTCAGTTTCATGCCCCACTGAACTAATAACAGGCATAGGCATACTATATACTGAGCGAACTACTATTTCTTCATTGAATGGCCATAAATCTTCAAGAGATCCACCACCTCGTCCAATAATCATTACATCATATTCACTAGCCCGCTCTTTAATTTGGTTCATAGCATTTACTAAGCTTTCGGCAGCAGTATCTCCCTGAACTTGCGCAGGGAAAAGATCTATTTCAGCATGTGGAAAGCGTCGATTAGCAGTTACCATAATATCGTGAATAACTGCTCCTGATGCACTGGTAACAACTGCAATTTTATCTGGAAAGCGTGGTAATTTCTTTTTATGTTCAGCAGCAAAAAGTCCCTCTTTAGATAACTTATCCTGTAATTGACGCAATCTTTCATACAGCTCACCCAAACCAGCTGGCTCCATCGTTTGAGCATAAAATTGATATGTGCCTTGTGGTGGATAAACGCCAATATAACCACTTACATAGACTTTCATACCCTCTTCAGGCTTAAATTTCAACTTTTCAAAAGCAGAACGGAACATTACTACGCTGATTTTTGCTTTTTCATCTTTTAATGAAAAATATTGATGGGAATTTCTGCGATAGCGAAAATTTGATAATTCACCTTTCAAAAATACTTGATGTAAATAAGGATCGTTCTTAAATTTTAAATTGATATAGTAATTTAAATCAGAAACAGATAAATATTTATCATGATTTTCCATTTTGTCTCCTTGTCAATGCAACAACTTGTTGCATTAAACTCTCAACAGTTAACGGACCAACACCACCTGGAACTGGTGTAATATAACTAGCCCGCTTTTTGACATTATCAAAATCAACATCTCCGACCAAATGGCCATCAATCCGGTTTATCCCAACGTCAATAACAACTGCTCCTTCTTTTACCATATCTGCAGTAACTAGCTTAGCTTTTCCTACTGCAGCAACTAAAATGTCAGCTTGCTTGGTTAACTCTGTTAAGTTCTTAGTATGGGAATGGGCTAAAGTTACAGTTGCATTTCTTTCAAGTAACAATGCAGCCAATGGCTTTCCAACAATATTACTTCTACCAATGATAACGGCTCTTTTACCATCGAGTGAAATCTGATAATGATCTAATAAATCAATAATTCCACAAGCTGTTGCAGGTTTAACAAAATGAGTCCCCTGCCATAAACGCCCCACATTTGCAGCGGTTAGTGCATCAACATCTTTTTCCGGATTAATCGCTTCAATTAAGTGATCTGAATTAATCTGATCTGGGACTGGAAGTTGAACCATCACACCATTAATTTGGGGATCATTATTTAACTTTTGGATTAAAGCTAAAGCTTCTTCTTCAGTGGTTTCTGCAGGTAATTGAAAAATTTCTTGATCGATTCCTAATTTTTCAGCTCTTCTTTTTTTCGCTCTAACATAAACTTTACTTGCGGGATCGTCACCAATATTAATTACACAAAAATGTGGCTTTATTCCGTTGATAGACATTGCTTTAACCTTTTCTTTAATTTCTTCAGATAAAGTATTGGCTAATGTCTTTCCATCTAGTATTTCTGCCATCAACTATATCTCCTTAACAAAAAATGCCGGCAAAAGCCAGCATTAATTACTTGCTTGGCATAAAGTTTGCCAAAATTCCGTTGATAAATGATTTAGATTTTGGATCATCAAATTCTTCACACAAAATTAAAGCTTCATTTACAGCTGCTGGAGCTGAAATTGCATCACTTTGACTAATTTCGAAGATTGCGACTTCAATAATTGCTACAGAAATTCGATTTACCCGCTCTAAACGCCAGCCTTTTCTAAGATACTTGCTAATGTCAGCTTCAATCTCAGATTTTTTAGCTAAAACACCTGCAATAATTTCATGAGCGTAAGCTGGAATTACTTTTAAATCTAAACTTTTAGCAACCTTTGTTTCCACTTGTTCAATAGTCAAATCTGGTTCGCCATTAGCGAGAAAAATTGCTTGCATTGCAATTCTACGACTATCGTGTTGTGACATTATTCCCCATCCTTTTCTGACTCAGGAAATAATTCCTTCTTGTCTTCTTCTACCTTAGTAACATGTGCTTTTTCATCTGGGAAAATAAGACCAACTACGTGTACATTAACTGTAGTCAAAGTTAAATCCGTCATTTGAGAAAGTTGCCCAGCCAACTTTTCTTGGATTTTGGCAGCAACCTTAGGAACATTAACACCAGCATCAAAGTAAGCATATACATCAGCGATTATCTCATGATTTTGATCAACTGAAACTGCTACACCTTTACCGCGATCTTGGCGTCCTAAGACCCAGTTCAACCCAGACTTTAGACTGCCACGCATCGCAGCAACACCATCAACTTTTTCGGCAGCGATTGCTAAAATCACTTCCAAAACGCTTAAATCAATCTTGATTTCGTCACCAGTTTGATTACTGGTCAAAAGAATTGTTGAACTATCAGCCATTTTTCTTACCTCGTAATATTAATACTACTTATTAGCACGTGATACATAACTACCATCACTAGTATTGATAGTTAAGATGTCACCAGCATTAATGAAGAATGGAACATTAACTACCAAACCAGTTTCCATAGTTGCTGGCTTACCACCACCTGAAGAAGTATCTCCACGAATACCTGGTTCTGTTTCAGCAACTTCAAGATCTACTGTGTTAGGTAAGTCAATTCCTAAAGTTTCACTTTCGTGCATAATAACGTTAACTTCCATGTTTTCCTTTAAGAACTTAGATTCTCTTTCTACTTCGGAATTAGGAATTTCAAGTTGTTCATATGTATTCATATCCATAAATACATAATTTGCACCGTCATTGTAAAGGTATTGCATTGGTTTAGTTTGAATATCCGCTGTATTTACCTTTTCAGTTGAACGGAATGTATAATCCTGGACAGCACCTGTTCTCAAGCTCTTTAATTTTGAACGAACAAAAGCACTACCCTTTCCTGGTTTAACGTGTTGGAATTCTACAATTCTCCATAAATCGTTATTGTGTTCAATTGTTAAACCATTCTTAAACTCATTAACTGAGATCATTGTCATAAGTAATCCCTCATTTCTACTTAAATATCTTACCAATTATAGATAAAGATTTCCACACTCTTACTAATTTATAAATGAATTAGTTCATCTTTTTGGAAAAATGACATAGTTACTGGTGCTTGCTCATTGATTAAAATATCATCTTCAATTCTAACACCGCCCTTTTCAGGAAGATAAATTCCTGGTTCAACGGTAATAGCCATATTATTAACTAGTTTTTGCTTTTTAAAAGGTAAAGCTGGCATACATAATTCATGAATTTCTAATCCAATACCGTGACCAATACCATGACCAAAATATTCTCCATACCCTTGTTCAACAATATAATTTCTTGCTGCCTTATCCACATCTGCACCGGTATTGCCGACTACTGCCGCTTCAATCCCACGTCTTTGAGCTTCATGAACGATTTGATAAATCTTTTCTAATTCAGTATCTACTTCGCCCACCGCAACAGTTCTTGTAATATCAGCAGTATAACCATTATAAAAACTACCAAAATCACAAACTACTAACTCACCTTGCTTAATCACCTTATCACTAGCAACTCCATGAGCCCAACTAGAACGCACACCTGAAGCAATAATTGTCTCAAATGATGGCCCATCACCACCGTTGAGCTTAAACAAATAATCTAGCTTGGCAGCAATTTCTCTTTCAACTGCTCCTGGTATAATCATTGGTAAAATTTGCTTAAAACTTTCGATGGAAATAGAAATTGCTTTCTGTAAGGCTTTAACTTCAAGTTCATCTTTAACATTTCGAACTTGTTCAATTAGTTCTTCCACTAAAATAAACTGACAATTAGGATTAGCTTCCTTGAGATTTGAAAATTCAGAAGCAGAAACGAATTCTCCTTCCAGAATTAGTCTTTTAACTGCAAGTTTTTTCAAAATTCGACTGATTTCATTCACGTCACCAGTTTGCTTCATAATTGCTGTTAGTTCACCACTAGCCTGAGCTTGGATTTGACCAGAAAATCTAGAATCGGATAATAAATATCGATCACCCTTATTAGTCAAAATTAATTGAGCTTCTTCACCAGTAAAATTTGTTAAATAGCGATAATTAGCTTGATTAAAAATCAAAAAAGCATCTGCATTATATTGTTTCATTAATTCAAGCACTTTTTTTATCCGTGCCTGTGTTAAGGTCAAAAGTAAAGAGTCAGTCATAAGCTTGTACCTCAAATATTAAAAAAGACCGAAGACATTATGCCTTCAGTCTGCAAAAAATAGTCTTATTTTGCTTCTTCAACTGGGTAAACAGAAACTTGCTTTCTAGTTTTACCAAGACGTTCAAACTTAACAACACCATTTACCAAAGCAAATAAAGTGTCATCACCACCGATACCAACGTTCTTACCTGGGTGGATCTTAGTACCACGTTGACGGTAGATAATTGAACCAGCGTTTACTGCTTGACCGTCAGCACGCTTTGCGCCAAGACGACGACCAGCTGAGTTACGACCATTGGCAGTTGAACCACCACCCTTGTGGTGGGCAAATAAGTTCATAGTTGAAAAGTTATTCATCATCATAATATTATTCACCTCTTATTAAGCTTCAATGCTTTCGATAGTTACCTTAGTGTAAGGTTGACGGTGACCATATTTACTGTGTGAGTGCTTCTTAGGCTTGTACTTGAAAGTTACAACCTTCTTTTCCTTACCTTGCTTTTCAACAGTAGCCACAACTTTTGCACCTTCAACTAATGGAGTACCAACTTTAACGTCTTTACCATCAGAAACAAGAATTACTTGATCAAAAGTTACCTTTTCGCCAGCTTCAACATCAAGCTTTTCTACGAAAACACTGTCGCCCTTAGCAACCTTGTATTGCTTACCACCGGTCTTAATTACTGCGTACATTTGTACACCTCCATAAAAAATACTTAGACTCGCCAAGCCAGGTGCCTTCACATGAAAGACTTGTGACCTAGCATGTGCGGTTGCAGATGTGAGGTTTCACAAATACAACTACTTTAGTTTACTACCCTATCACTTGTTTTACAAGGAGAAACTATGTTATTTAACTAACAAAATCATTTTATACTGCGCTACCCAAAGTAAAGGTAATAACGCCTGTTAAAACACCAGTAAAAATATTTCTAAAAATTGCCTTTTTAACAGATGCTTCACTATTAAGTGTACTAATAAATGCATTAAGTGCTAAGGATACTACCATTGCGCAAAGAGTTATTGGGATTCGCAAATTCATTGGAGATAAAGTCATTGCACACAAGGGAATAATAGCACCTGCAATAAAAGAACAAAAGGAACTTAAAGCAGCACTGATAGGTGTTAAGCCATCAGTTTTTTCGAGTTTCAAATCTTCATCAACAGTCTGATTTTCTAACTTTTTCATCAAAATATCCCTTTGTGTAGATACAGACATCCATTCTCCACCTGCCATTGAACAAGCACCTGCTAGCATTCCTGAAAGGCCTGCTATTAATAAGGTCTTACTATCCAAATTTGCGCCACTAGCACCTAAAACAATTCCAGAAACAGAAATAATACCATCATTAGCACCTAATATACCTGCCCTGATAATGTTCAATTTATCCCAAAAACATTGTGATTTTATTTTTATAAAGCGACTAAATGTGAAAGTTCTTTTCAAAGTTTATTCTCCTAAATTGGTCTACCAATCAAATAAATACTTAAACAAGCTTTTTTAATTTGTTTTTTCTGTGCTTTTTCTGTGGAAACGGCTTTTTTTTTACCCAATACCGCCAGACATGTTGAGCTGTATGAGTCTGTTAAGTTCTACTGCATATTCCATCGGCAGCTCCTTGGTAAATGGCTCAACAAAGCCCATGACAATCATTTCAGTAGCTTTTTCTTCACTAATACCACGACTCATCAAATAATAAAGCTGCTCTTCAGAAATCTTCGAAACTTTTGCTTCATGTTCCATTGACACATTTGAATTTAATACTTCATTGAATGGAATAGTATCACTTGATGACTTATCATCCATAATGATTGTGTCACATTCAACATGGGCAAATGAGCCATCACAATGTTCATTAAAGCGGATATGACCTCGGTAGTCTGCTATACCACCATCTTTACATAGTGACTTAGAAACGGTACTTGAATAAGTATTTTTCGCATTATGCACCATGGTTGCACCAGTATCAGAATCAATGCCCTTACCAGCAAAAGCAATTGATAACATGTTCCCATGAGCGCCTTGACCATTGAGATAAATACTTGGATATTTCATGGTTACTTTTGAACCTAGATTACCATCAACCCATTCCATAGTTGCATTTTCAAGTGCCTGTGCCCTTTTGGTTTCCAAACTATAAACATTGTTAGACCAGTTCTGAATTGTAGTATACCGACAATATGCGTCTTTCAACACATTAACTTCAACAACCGCAGCATGGAGTGAATCAGCTGAATAATTAGGAGCAGTACAGCCTTCTACATAGTTAACGTGAGCCCCTTCATCAACAATAATCAATGTTCTTTCAAATTGACCAGAATTACCAGCATTAATTCTAAAATAACTCTGAATTGGAGTTGGACAACTAACACCCTTAGGTACATAAATAAAAGTGCCACCAGACCAAACTGCCGTATTTAAGGCAGCTAGCTTATTATCACTTGCTGGCACAAGCTTACCAAAATATTTCTTAACCAAATCAGGATGCTTTTGAACAGCAGTATCTGTGTCCATAAAGATAATCCCCATATCTTCAAATTGCTTACGCATATTATGGTAAACAACTTCTGATTCATATTGGGCACTAGAGCCTGCTAAGTATTTCCGCTCTGCTTGTGGCACTCCTAACTTATCAAAAGTTTTCTTAATATCTTCTGGTACATCTTCCCATTTGCGAGCCACAAAATCACTATCACGTCTGAAATAATTAATGTGTTCATAATCAAGCTTGGTTAAGTCTGGTCCAAAATTAGGTAAGGATAACTTTCGATATGTTTTATAGGCAGCTAGACGAATGTCTAACATCCATTTAGGTTCATTTTTAGCTGCTGAAATTTTTCTAACAACCTCTTCACTTAACCCTTCACCAGTTGTATAAATTGGTTCAATATCATCTTTAAATCCATATTGATATTGCCCACCTAGATTTTTTATTGCTTCATCAGTCATTATTTTTGTCCTTCATAATTTTCAATTAGTTGATAAATTGCCTTCCACGCTAAGGTGGCACATTTTATTCGTGCTGGAAATTCTTTTACTCCTTCAAGCATAATACAATCACCAAGTCGATCTTTTTCAGCTTGATTCAGTTTATCCGTAATCAAATTAGAAAAGAGCATAACTTCATCTTTTATCTCAGATATTTCTTGCCCTAAAACCTGATCTGTCATTAAACTTGCGCTTGCTTGACTGATAGTACAACCATAGCCAGAAAAAGCCATATCAACTAGCTTATTATTTTCAAAATAACCATCTAAAACTAAAACATCCCCACAAGAAGGATTATGAAGCTCAACTGTTGCATTTTTCTTCTTTAGTTGACCATGATGTCTTGGAGCTTGAGCCGCTTCAACAATGCTTTCACGATATAAATCAGTCAAATTAAAGCTCATTTTCCAAAAAACTCCTTTATCTTATTTAAAGATTTTACTAAGGCATCTATATCTGAAAAATCATTATAGATATAAAAACTTGCTCGTAAGCAAGCCGGAATTTTCAAATAATTCATCAATGGCTCAGCGCAGTGATGTCCAGCTCGCAAACATAACTTATCTGCATCCAAGAAGCTGACTACATCATGGGGATGAATACCATCTAAATTAAAAGAAATTATTCCATTATTAGCCTCACCATAAATGCTAACACCACCAATTTCTTCCAACCGACTTCTAGCGTATTTACATAGTTCATAATCTATCGCCTTAACATTGGAAATTCCAACTTGCTTTAGATAATTAATTGCAGTATCAAGTCCAATTGCACCTGCAACATTTTGAGTTCCCGCTTCAAACTTAAGAGGAGATGACTTAAAACTAACAGATTGTTGGCTAACCTCGCTAATCATTTCCCCGCCATACTCAACAGGTGTCATTTGATTAAGCAAATTCTTTTTTCCAAATAACACGCCAATTCCCATTGGACCAAGCATTTTATGACCAGAAAAGGCATAAAAATCACAATCAAATTTTTGAACATCAATCTCTATATGTGCAGCAGCTTGTGCTCCATCAACGACTAAATATGCACCAAAACTATGAGCCAATTTGGCAATTTTACTTAGATCAAGAATATTACCTAAAACATTTGACATATGATGTAAAGCTACAATCTTAGTTTTAGAGTTTAACTTTGCTTCATAGTCATCATAATCAAATTCAAGATTGGGCGTTAAATATACATAAACCAACTTAGCTCCAGTTTTTTTAGCAATAATCTGCCAAGGAACTAAATTCGAATGATGTTCTTCAATTGAAATTAGAATTTCATCCCCAGGCTTGAGAATTGACTGGGCGAATCCATTAGCCACCCAATTAAGTCCTTGTGTTGTCCCTTTGGTAAAAATCACTTCATCTTGATCAGCGTTAATAAAATCAGCAACGTGTTTTCTGGCCTGTTCATATTTAGCTGTAGTAGCTTCACCTAAACCGTATAGCGCCCGATGAACATTGGCATTTTGACTTTGATAATACTTGCTTAACCTATCAATTACGCATTGTGGCTTTTGACTAGTAGCAGCACTATCTAAATAAATCAAATCCGAATTTTTAAGCAATGGAAAATCTGCTTTATAGTTATTTTTCACTAATCTTTCTCTCAATTAAATCACTAAATACTTGCTTTAAATCAGCAGTTGGAATTTCTTCAAGAACAGGAGATAAAAAGCCACGAATTACAACCCTCTCAGCCATCTTCTTATCAAGTCCACGACTCATTAAGTAGTAAAGCTGCTCTGGATTTACCCGACCGATGCTAGCTGCGTGACCAGCCATAACGTCATTATCATCAATGAGCAAAATTGGATTAGCATCTCCACGTGCTCCCTGACTAAGCATCAATATTCGACTTTCTTGTTCAGCATCACTGCCTTTTGAACCTTTCATAATATGACCAACAGCATTAAAAATCAAAGTTGATTTATCCAAACTGACGCCATGTTGCAAAATATGGCCAATAGTATTGTTACCATAGTTGGTCACACGAGTATTAATCCCCTGAACCTGATTATTAGTAGAAATCCCTACTGCCTTTAATTCAGCATGACTTCCATCACCAACCAAGTCACTATTAAAATCACCCAAAGTTAAGCCATCGTTCATTAAAGCCATAGCCCAATCAACCTTAGCATCTTTTTCTAAATAGCCACGCCGATTCAAGTAAGAAGTTACATTTTCAGCTAAATTATCAATACTAGTATAGTGAACATGACTATTTTTCTTGGCAATCACTTCACAAACAAAGTTAACCTTGCTTGCTTCATTGCCTTGACTAGTAAGCTTTTCAATATATGAGAAATTACTTCCCTCATCAACTATTAATAAGACATGATGAACATATTCAGAGCCTAAAGCTGCTTTTTGTAAATATTCACAGGTTAGAGGCGTTTCAACATGAACATTTTTAGGGACATAAATAAATAAACCACTTTGTAAATATGCTACATGTTCAGCTAAAAATTCATCATCACTAGCCTTTAATCCCTTAGTCATAAAATATTTCTTTATTAATTTAGGATAATTTTGTAAAGCATCATGAAAATCAGCCACAATTACCCCTTTTTTACGATATTCATCGGGGATATTAATTTGAGCTAAATTCTCTCCTGCTTGAACAACATTAGCTTTAGAAGCAAAAGATTCAGTTGGAATAAAATTACCAGTTAAATGCAAATCCCAATGCTTATATTTCAATTTTTTAAAATCAGGATAAGGGGTTTTACCAATAAGTTGACTCGCATTTTCACGAATTTCTGAAAACCAAGTGGGCTCTAAGCGCTTTTTGGCTAAAGTTTCTACATTTTCCATTCTTCAGCCTCCTATGCGTCTTCATCAACCAATTTAATATCTAATCCCAATTCATCACGTAGTTTTGCATAACCTTCATTTTCAAGACGTTTAGCCAAACTTGCATCACCAGTTTTGACAATTTTTCCGCCCATCATAACATGAACAAAATCAGGTTCAATATAGTTAAGCAAACGTTGGTAGTGAGTAATTAGCAAAGCACCAAAATTATCGCCACGCATTAAATTAACACCCCGTGAGACAACTTTTAAAGCATCAATATCAAGACCTGAATCAATTTCATCTAAAATAGCAAAAGAAGGTTTAATCATCATCATTTGCATAATTTCATTCCGTTTCTTTTCCCCACCAGAAAAGCCTTGATTTAAATAGCGTCCTGCCATTTCCATTGTCATATCTAAAGTCTTGAGTGTGGTTTGAAGTTCTTTCATAAACTCACCCATTGGAACAGGATCATTTTTGGGACGACGAGCATTAACTGCTGCTTTTACAAATTCAGCATTAGTTACTCCTGGAATTTCAGCTGGATATTGCATAGCTAAGAAAAGCCCTGCTCTTGCTCTTTGATCAACGGGCCAATCTAAGATGCTCTCACCATTTAACAAAATGTCGCCACTATTAATGTGATATTTAGCATCACCCATAATTGTTGAAGATAAAGTTGATTTACCAGTACCGTTTGGACCCATAATTGCATGAATTTCACCAGTACTCATTTTGAGGTTTAATCCCTTTAAAATTTGCTTTTCTTCGTTATTATCTTGAACTGAAACATATAAATCTTTTACTTCTAACGTTGACATTATTTTCTCCCAATTTGAATAAAAATTGTGTTGTTACGAATATAAGCATACAACATATTGGGGATAAAATAAAATTTATTAGTTAAGTTTCTATATCTTGTATATTGAAAGATATTAATTATTAACTTGTAACCTCCAAAATATTCAAAATAAAAAACGTTGATTATTTGAGTTTAAGCACTCATATAATCAACGTTTTCTTACAGAATAAAGATTATTTTATATCAAAATATTACGATACAATTTTTATTTCTTTGCTTTTTCTTCTAAGCTATTCTTTATCTTAGTCAATCTAATTGCTTCTTTACATTCTTTGTTGATTAATAAATCCAAAGCAATGACTACACTACCCCAAATTATAATAATTGCTAAAGTCATATAAAATTAGAAATGATAGATTCATGCAATATAAAAATGCTTATGTTTAATTTTCTTAATTTTTAATTTCATAATTTCATTAGCATACTTTTTGTTCTGCCAATCAAAATATTTATTAATTAAATGTAATACTAACCCAACTATAATAACTAAATCTATCACATCTTTTCTCCTTTCTATACTAGCTTTTTATTTTTAAATTATATACCAAATCTTTATTTATTGATATTTACCTAATCAAATAGTTAAATCATATTTTTGACACTGATAATTATGGTCCTAAGTATTCATACGGTGGTTGCCAAGTTTTCGATAATTCAATTAGTCTTTTTTCTAAATAAGCCATTTCTTCATCATTCAGACTTTCAATAAAAGGATCTGATATTTGATAGTCTACTGGTGGCTTTCGAATTTCACGTTGAATATATTCTTCTATTTCTTCTTTTCTCATCAATATTTTTCCATTATTTTTCTATTATTAGAAATTAAAATTATTCTTGAAATTGTTTTCTGAGCTTTTTATCAAAATCATCAGGTACACTCACTTTTTGAGACACTTTTTTTAACTTACTTAAAAAAACAGCCTTTTCTTCAGCATTCATAGTATCAGGAATTAATTCATTAATATCATCAACATAATAGTACTGATCAGAATTAAGTATTCGCTCTGTCTTTAAGAAGCATATATGACTTATTAAATTAATATTTGTACGTAAAGTACCCTCGTGTATCATATCATGAGTAGCCCATTCCCATTCCCATGATGGACATTTTATTTTTTCCATTGCACGAGCCCTCTATTCAATATACAAAAAATTGATAATAATATTACGACTTACCGTGTCTTTTATTCCAATCATCTAGTGATTTAAGCAAAGCTTTTCTTATTTTTTCATAATAATCATCAGGAACTCTACCTGCGTCATGCCTTCGTTTCCAAACACGTAGTGAAATTTCTATCTTCTTAGGCCAAACTTTTTCAAGTCTTTTTTGGCCAATTTCCATTTGTTTTGCAAAGTCATCTTTATCATTCATTGCTTGTTTCCTCTACTAACACAACATATCTTTCGTTAATTGTATCATAGTAATATATAATAAGTTTGAGTCGTGTATTGCTAACAAATTAATTTTAAAATTTTGAAATAAGAAAACGACACAAAAAAGAACTAACATATAGTTAGTTCCTATATACTTATTAAGCTCCAATATTAAAATATGGATTTTCCCATGTCTTTTCGATTTCTTTCAATCTATTATCTAAGTAATTCCATTCTTCTTCAGAAAGTGAATCTAAAAGAGGATGTTGCGCATATTGAGCATCAACAGGAGGTTTACTTAATTCTTCTTGAATAAATTTATCTATTTCAGCTCTTCGCATTTTATAATCCCATCTCATCTTTATACAACATTCAAATCATCATTTTTCATTTTCTAAATCAATGAGTTCCAATATTGTATCATCAACAATCACATCCATAGGATCTGCATGCAAAAATTGTTGAATTTTTTCACGGAGTAATTTATTCTTTTCAGCTTCAGTCATTGTTTTTTTCATAATAAATCATCCCTATGTCTCACCAAACTATTTTTTACAAATATCATTATTCCTCAAAAAGAGAATTAACAATGTTTTTTCTATGTTAATTAAAAAATTACCTTTCATATTCTGTCTCAAGAAGTTCAATTAAAGTATCATTGTCCATAAGGTCTTTAACATTTGCTTATTTTTTCTTCCAAGGGATCTTTTTATGATTTTTCAAGGCTAACAATTCCTTATTATTTTCTAAATCCATCCATTACTGAATTGTTCTGGATAAGAATCATCTTTTATCGCTTTCATAATCGCTCTATATGCTCCTGCCTCATAGGAATTTGAAAGTTTTTGATTATTCTTCAAACGATAAGAAAGATTTCTCTTATTAACTTCTATTTGATTAATGCACTTTTTAGTATCTCCATTCCAAATATCATAAATTACTTTATCTTTAGAATTAGATACTAATTTAATAGTAAACATCAAATTCTCTCCTACTTTATCCCAAAATATATCTTCGGAGATAGTATCATCTGTCAGCAACTCCATGGCACTCATCTTGAATATCTTATTAATCTTTTCTTCAATTAAGGTTTCTCTATCTTTTTTCAGGATAAGTCACTCCATTCTTTAGCAATGAGCTAAAATCAATTTTTATAATTAAGATTAACCCCAGCCATCACTATATTCTTGAGGAGCTACATTAAATTGTATTGCTTCCATAATAGCTCTATATGCTCCTGCTTCATATGAATTAGACAATTTTTGATTATTTTTCAAACGATAAGATAAATCTTTCTTACTAACTTCTATTTGATTAACATATTCATTTCTATCAAAGTCCCAAATATCATAAACTAAAGTATCTGGGGTATTTGATACTAATTTTATAGTAAACAATCTTCTCATGCCTTTCAGAATATTTTTTTCTTAAAAAGATAAGATATTATTCTATGGACCCTTATAGAAATATTCATCAGGTGGCGTCCATGTAAAAGAAATTTCTGTTAATTTTTCAATAAAATAATTCCACTCTTCTTTTGAAAAACTATCTTCAAATTCAGTTGTATATTGGCCATCAATAGTAGGTGGGGTATTAATAAGTTTTTGAATATACTCATCTATTTCAGCTTTTCTCATCTAGCTACTCCTAATTTTTATAACTACCCTCATCATGCTTCAAATAATACATTGGTTTAGAGACATTATCAAATATTTAATTACAAATCTTCTAAATATCATTGGTATTCTCAGTTAGCCAATGATAGTATAAAAAATTTTAATAAAAAAGAAGCAATAAACATGTTAAATGAATTAAACATTTAGCAGTTTCTGCTTCTTTTATTTTGCTTTTTTCTTTCAAATTTCTTTCAAAAAGCACTTTTCGAACTTAATAACGTTGATATAGCAGCATTCTTAAGCATATAAGTGGAGATGAGGGGAAAACATTATCGACA